>NZ_JBJJBV010000536.1:0-1069 GCF_045446735.1 Nocardiopsis protaetiae | reverse complement strand
GGCCCGGCCGCCGACCCGCCGGAGGGACCCCGGCCGCCCCCCGCCCGGCCCGCCCCGAGGGCCCTTTTCGGGGCACACGACGAACACCCAGGAAAGGCCACGCTGTGCGCACCCTGTACCCGCCCATCGAACCGTACGACTCGGGCATGCTCGACGTCGGCGACGGACACCGCGTCTACTGGGAGCTGTGCGGCGACCCCGCCGGCAAGCCCGTGGTGTTCCTGCACGGTGGCCCCGGCGGCGGCTGCACGCCCGACCACCGGCGGCTGTTCGACCCGGAGCGGTACCGGATCCTGCTGTTCGACCAGCGCAACTGCGGCCGCTCCACCCCGCACGCCGCGCGCATGGACACCGACCTGTCCACCAACACCACCTGGACGCTGGTGGAGGACATGGAGCGGCTGCGCGAGATGATCGGCGTGGACGCCTGGCAGGTCTTCGGCGGGTCCTGGGGCAGCTGCCTGGCCCTGGCCTACGCCCAGACCCACCCCGACCGGGTCACCGAGCTGGTCGTCCGCGGCATCTTCACGCTGCGCGACGAGGAGCTGCGCTGGTTCTACCAGGAGGGGGCGTCGATGATGTTCCCCGACCTGTGGGAGTCCTACCTGGCGCCCATCCCCGAGGAGGAGCGCGACGACCTCATGGCCGCCTACGCCCGGCGGCTGGAGGCGCCCGACCTCGACACGCGGGTGGCGGCGGCGCGGGCGTGGAGCGTGTGGGAGGGCTCCACGGTGACCCTGCTGCCCGACAAGGAGCTGCGCGAGCACCACGCCGAGGACGCGTACGCGCTGGCGTTCGCCCGCATCGAGAACCACTTCTTCGTGAACAGGGGGTTCTTCACGCCCGGGCAGCTGATCGAGGGCGCCGAGCGGATCCGGCACATCCCCGGGGTGATCGTGCAGGGCCGCTACGACGTGTGCACCCCGGTGCGCACCGCCTACGACCTGCACCGGGCCTGGCCGGAGGCGGAGTTCCACATCGTCGACGACGCCGGGCACGCGTTCAACGAGCCCGGCATCCTGGACCGCCTCATCGAGGCGACCGACCGCTTCGCGCGGTGACGGGTCCC
>NZ_JBJJBV010000535.1:0-1088 GCF_045446735.1 Nocardiopsis protaetiae | reverse complement strand
GGCCGGGCCCTGGTCCGCGCCGTCAGCGAGGTCTCGCCGACGTGGACCTCGTCCATGAGCTCGGCCTGGGTGCTGGTCTACCAGTGGGTCACCGCCCAGATGCTCGCCGGGGCGGAGGCCCACCCGTCGCCCACCACCACCCTCAACGGAGAGGCTTCGGCTCCGGTACCTCCCTCCGGCCCGCCCACGCCGCGGCACGCGCAGGACCGGCCGCAGGACCGGCCGCAGGAGCGCCCCCGGGAGAGAACGCCGGGCCGCGCCCAGGAGCGCCCCCAGGAGCCGCCCCGGAACCAGGCCCCGGGCCGGGCCCCCGCGGGCGCCGCGGGCCGGCGCGGACGCTGACGGGCGCCCCGCACCCCGGCGGCCCCCGGCGCTCCCCCGCGCCCCTCACCGAACGCACGCACACCGTCGAAGGACCTGTTCTTCTCATGACACAGACCAGCCACACCCCCGCGACCGGCACCGAGGGCGAACGCTACGTCCAGCAGGTCATGGGGACGTCCGATCGCGCGGCGCGCTTCTACCGCGACCAGATGCTGGACCACCTCAACACCGAGATGCGGGCCTTCATCGCCCGCCAGGAGATGCTCTTCATCGCCACGGCCGACGACCGGGGCGAGTGCGATTCCAGTTTCCGGGCCGGGCCCGCGGGGTTCGTGCACGTCATCGACGACCGCACCCTGGCCTTCCCCGAGTACCGCGGCAACGGCGTGTTCGCCAGCGCGGGCAACATCGCCCAGAACCCGCACATCGGGCTGATGTTCCTGGACTTCCAGCGCGACCGGATCGGCCTCCACGTGAACGGGCGCGTGAAGATCATGGAGGACGACCGCCTGCGGGCGCACGTGCGGGACCTGCCGCTGCCGGAGGTCCCGGGGCAGCGGGCGCAGATGTGGCTGCTGGTGCAGGTCGAGGAGGCCTACATCCACTGCCGCAAGCACATCCCGCACCTGCGCAAGGTGGGGCCGGAGGAGGACTGGGGCACCGACGACGTCCGCCGCAAGGGCGGGGACTTCTTCGGGGCCAAGAAGGACAACGACGCCCGGCCCCGCGGGGACCTGCTCGGGAACTGAGCCCCTGCCGCCCGC
>NZ_JBJJBV010000534.1:0-1090 GCF_045446735.1 Nocardiopsis protaetiae | reverse complement strand
CGGCTCGTCGCGGAGGGAACAACATGGGCAAGCGGTCGGGGAAGGCCGTCGAGGCGCGCAACGCGCAGACGCCGCCTCCGGCGCCGGAGCCGCTGCGGGTCCCGGTGGCCGACAGCCACACCCACATGGACATGCAGACCCCGGAGGTCGCCGAGATCATCGCCGCCGCCGAGGCGGTCGGGGTGACCCCGCTGCTCCAGGTGGGCGTCGACCTGCCGTCGTCACGCTGGGCGGTGGACGCCGCGGCCGCCCACCCGGGCAAGGTGTGGGCGGCGGTCGCCCTGCACCCCAACGAGGCGCCGCGCGTCGTGCACGGCGACGGCGCGGACGGGGTGGAGGTGGACGACACCGACTGGGCGGGCAAGACCCGTGAGCCCGGCGGTTTCGAGGCCCTGGAGAAGCAGCTGGCCGAGATCGACGCCCTGGCCGCCCGGCCGCAGGTGGTGGCGGTCGGCGAGACCGGCATGGACACATTCCGCACCGGCCCGGAGGGGACGCGGGCGCAGGAGGAGTCGTTCCGCGGGCACATCGCCATCGCCAAGCGGCACGGCAAGGCCCTGATGATCCACGACCGGGAGGCGCACGAGGACGTGTTCCGGGTGCTGGAGGAGGAGGGCGCCCCGCACACGGTGGTGTTCCACTGCTTCTCGGGCGACGCGGCCATGGCCCGCCGCTGCGCGGAGCTGGGCTACTTCATGAGCTTCGCGGGCAACGTGACGTTCGCCAGCGCCGAGGCGCTGCGCGAGGCCGCGCGGGCGGCCCCGGCGGAGCTGATGCTGGTGGAGACGGACGCGCCGTTCCTGACCCCCAAGCCCTACCGGGGGCGGCCCAACGCCCCCTACCTCATCCCGCACACGCTGCGGACGCTGGCGCAGGTCAAGGGGCTGGACGAGGACGAGCTGGCGGCCACCATCGCGGGCAACGCCAAGCGGGCCTTCGGGTTCTAGGGCGTGTTCGGTGGATCTTGTTGAGTGGGGCGATCGGGCCGTGCGCGTAATCGGATGAAGATGTCGGCGACACGCACGGTCGCCCGGTAGGTCGTGGCGAGCTTGTCATAACGCGTGGCCAGCGCCCGGAACTGCTTACGGCG
>NZ_JBJJBV010000532.1:0-1149 GCF_045446735.1 Nocardiopsis protaetiae | reverse complement strand
TCCGGTGGGCCCACCGCTACAACACCCGTCGTCGTCACTCGCACTGCCAGAACGTGTCTCCGAACGACTTCGAGGTCTCCAGAGCGTCTACGCTGGCGATCGCGGCGTAATCAATCACCCCCGTGTCCAACATCCGGGGTTAAGCCCCTCTCCTGCATCGGCAAGAAGCGTGCTTCCCGTCATGATGAGTGAGAGATCGCTTGCCGCGAAAAGCACCACCCGGGCGATGTCGTCCGGAGTGCCCAACCGCCCGATGCGGCTTTGACTCATAACATCCACCTTCGGGAGCTCCACGCCCGCGGCCTCTGCGGCGTGGGCGGCCTCTTGGGCGGCCGCGATGTTGCCCTCGGTGGGGACATAGCTGGGCGCGACTCCTAGCACACGGATGCCGAACGGCGCGAGGTCGACGGCGAGTGACTTGGTCAGGCCGCGGGCGGCATGTTTCGACGCCACGTACGCGGCCATGCCCGGGAATGCCACTTGGAAGCCCGCAGTGGAGATCACATTGATGATCACTCCACCGCCAGCGCTCATCCGACGGGCGGCTTCGCGGGATCCGAGGAAGACACCACGGGAGTTGACCGCGAAGACCTGCTCCCACATCTGGTCCGGCATCTGCAGAACCGGGGCGTTCGGGAAGATGCCGGCGTTGTTGACCCAGATATCCAGACCGCCGAGATCGGTGACCGCGAGTTCCGCCGCAGCAGCCACCGCTTCCGTGTCACGGACATCGGCACGGGAGCCGATGCCCGTCACCCGGTAGCGCCGGGAGAGCTCCCCGGCCGCAGAGCGGGCGGATACTTCGTCGAGATCGACGATCAGCAGATCCGCCCCTGCCTCGGCCAATCGGGCGGCAATCGCTTTCCCAAGGCCCTGAGCACCACCGGTGACCACGGCACGACGACCACGGAGTGAAACAAGATCCGAGATCGACGTGTCCGACACATCAGGCAGCGGGAACGGCATTTCAGACCTCCGAGATCAGCGAACTTGATTAATGACAGACTGAGCCTTTTTCATCCTGAAGGTGCAGGTCACAGCCCCGTACCGGTCTCCCTGAAGCCCTTCTGAACAGCAAGAAGCCCCTGGTAGATGGATTAACGACCAAGAAAACCCGCCCCACCAGAGGCTCCACATGCTGTTCTACCG
>NZ_JBJJBV010000531.1:0-1497 GCF_045446735.1 Nocardiopsis protaetiae | reverse complement strand
GGGGCTTAACCCCGGATGTTGGACACGGGGGTGATTGATTACGCCGCGATCGCCAGCGTAGACGCTCTGGAGACCTCGAAGTCGTTCGGAGACACGTTCTGGCAGTGCGAGTGACGACGACGGGTGTTGTAGCGGTGGGCCCACCGGAACACCGTGCGCCGCAACACCACCTCGTCCGCGTACACAGCCTCTCCGGCGAGGGTCTCGCGTTTGAGCGTGGCGTTGAAGCTCTCCGCGGCGGCGTTGTCCGCGCTCGACCCGATCGCCCCCATCGATTGGACGACGCCGAGCTCAACGCACAGATCCCCGTAGGCCCGGGAGGTGTAGATCGACCCGTGGTCGGAGTGGAACACGGCCCCGGCCAGGGTGCCCCTCTCGCGGGCGGCCGCCCTGAGCGCATCGGCCACGAGTTCGGTGCGCATGTGGTCGGCCAGCGCCCACCCCACCAGACGACGCGAATACAAGTCGATGACCGAGGCCAGGTAGAGGGGGCCTTGACCCTGGATCTTGGACACGCTGAACCCGACAGGTGTCGGGAGGAAGCGAGAATCAGGGCATGGCCCGTAAGACCTACTCCGAGGAGTTCCGCCGACAGGCGGTCGACCTCTACCTGAACACCCCGGGCGCCACCTTCAAGGCGATCGCAGCGGACCTGGGCATCTCCCGAGGCACCCTGCAGAACTGGGTCTACGCCCAGCACCCCGCGGGACGCCCCACCCCAGCACCCGCCACGCCCGCCTCAGCTACACCGCCCAAGGGCGAGACCGCTGCCGCCAGGATCGCCCGTCTGGAGTCCGCCCTGGCCGCCGAACAAGCCGAACGCCACAAGCTTCAGACCGAACGCGACATCCTGCGCCAGGCGGCCAAGTATTTCGCCGGGGAGACGAACTGGTGAACCGCTTCCAGTTCGTCGCCGACCACCGACACACCTTCGAGGTGAAGCGGTTGTGCGAGGTCATCGGCGTGGCCCGGTCCTCGTTCTACGCCTGGCTCAAGGCAGCCCCCGCCCGTGCGGCCCGCCAGGTGGCGGACGTGGCCCTGGCCGAGCGGATCCGCTCCTTGCAGGACCCGGAACAGGGCGGCGATGCCGCCTATGGGGCACCCAGGATCACCGCCGACCTCAACGACGGAGTACACGAGGATGAACGCATCAACCACAAGAAGGTCGCCCGCGTGATGCGCGAGCACGACCTGGCCGGGATCCGGCTCCGTCGGCGCGTGCGGACCACCGACGCCGACCAGGGCGCCCGCAAGCACCCCGACCTGCTGAGTCGGGACTTCACCGCCCACAACATCGGCGAGAAGTACGTCGGAGACATCACCTACCTGCCGCTGGCAGGCGGGCGTAACCTCTACCTGGCCTCGGTCATCGACTTGTATTCGCGTCGTCTGGTGGGGTGGGCGCTGGCCGACCACATGCGCACCGAACTCGTGGCCGATGCGCTCAGGGCGGCCGCCCGCGAGAGGGGCACCCTGGCCGGGGCCGTGTTCCACTCC
>NZ_JBJJBV010000530.1:0-1158 GCF_045446735.1 Nocardiopsis protaetiae | reverse complement strand
CGCCGCCGTGTGTACGGTCGGGGTGGGACACGAGGAGGAACGATGGACGAGACCGACCTGCGGCACCTGCGCCGGGCCGTGGAACTGGCCGGGGAGGCCCTGGACTCCGGCGACGAACCGTTCGGCTCGGTGCTGGTGGCGGCCGACGGGACGGTGCTGTTCGAGGGCCACAACGAGGTCTCCGGCGGCGACGGCACCCGCCACCCGGAGCTGGCCATCGCCCGGTGGGCGGCGTCCCGCCTGCTCCCCGAGGAGCGTGCGGCCGCGACCGTGTACACCTCGGGCGAGCACTGCCCCATGTGCGCGGCGGCGCACGCCTGGGCGGGGCTGGGCCGGATCGTGTACGCGTGCTCGTCGGCCCAGCTCACCGAGTGGCGCACCGCCTGGGGGCTGCCCCCGGGCCCGGTGCGGCCGCTGCCCATCGCCGAGGTCGCCCCCGACGTGCCGGTGGAGGGCCCGGTCCCCGAACTCGCCGAGGCCGTCCGCAGCCTCCACGCCCGCTCCCACGGCCGCCCCTGACGGGTCAGACGACGGGCGGGCGGTCGATGGCGAGGATGTCGATGCCCTCGGCCTCCAGGAGTTCCTCGAAGGCCTCCAGGCCCTCGGTGAGGACGACCTCGGCCTCGGCGGCGTGGACGGGGAGCAGCCACAGGTAGCGGACGCCGCCGGGGGCCTGCTCCAGCAACGGACCGTAGGGGTAGGGCGGGCTGACCAGCAGGTGTTCCATGCGGGAGCCGCCCGTCCAGGGGCGGCCCAGGTCCAGCACCGAGCCGACGTCGACCCGGTGCTCCTCGAACGAGTTGACGTGGGCGACCAGGGCGAGCGTCTCGGCGTGGTCGTCGGTCCCGTGGGGCGCCATGAGCACGAACTCCACGCCGCCGGAGGCGGAGGCGCCGACTGTGGCGTAGTTCCACCCGCGTTCGGGCCCCTGGGTGACGCGGTAGGTGGCGAAGTCCGGCAGCCGCTCCAGGACCGGCCCGTCCTTCCAGGTGACCGGCTCCAGCTCCCGCCCCGGCCAGAACCCGCGCAGGTGCTCCTCCAGCTCCGCCGTCCCCGCCCCTGCGCCCACCGCTGCTCCCGCCGTCGTGCTCCACCGGACCGGTGCCGTTCTACCGTGCCCGGTGTCCGGTTGTCACACCGGGGCCGTCCCGCGCGGCG
>NZ_JBJJBV010000053.1:0-38880 GCF_045446735.1 Nocardiopsis protaetiae | reverse complement strand
GGGCCCGGGTGTCAGCCCGAGCGCCCTTGCGCGTCCGGAACATCGGCGGCCCTGGCGGCGAGCCACCCCACGAGGTCGTCGGTGAGGAACTCCCCCTCCTCCGCGACCCCGGGGCACAGCGCCCCCAGGTCCAGGAGCAGCACCTGCGCCGACTCCCGTCCCGCGGCCGGGTCGAAGTCCGGGCCGGGCGCGCGCATGAGGAGCCCGCGGCCGCCGCCGTCGTCACCGACGAGCACCCAGCCGGGCGCGTATGCGGCGACCTCGAAGGTCGTGTTGCGCTCGGCCAGGGAGTGCGGACCGTAGACCGCCGTGCCGTCCGGCAGGTACAGGCCGGGCGTGGTGCGCCACACCTCCGCCACCGACGGGTTCGGGGCCGCGGAGAGCCCGCCGCGATGGGCGGCGAGTTCGGCGCGGGCCCGCCCGTCCGCCGGGAGGGCGGGCCCCTCGGCGGCCTCGCGCAGCCAGGAGTCCCGCAGCGGCCCCGCCGGGTTGAGCCGCCGGACCGCGCCCGCGTCCTCCGGGTCCGGCGGCAGCGTCCCGGCCAGCAGCAGGACGCCGCGCCGGTCGGCGCCCGCACCGAAGAACCCCTCGGTGTCGAGCAGCCGCAGCGCCTCCTCCATGGACGCGAGCCGGGTCGCGAACTCGATGTCACGGGCCCGTTCGTCGGTGAGGGCGAAGAGGTCGCCGCGGGTCTCGAAGGCGCGCACGACCTCTCCGAAGTGCTCCTCGTGGCCCCACACCGCATAGGGGCCGTCGGGCAGGCTCCAGCGGTCGGCGCCGGTGCGCGCCATGCCCTCGGCCGAGCCGGCCGACAGGTACGGGGGCAGGGCCTCGCCGGTCGTCAGCAGAGCGAAGGCGTGGAAGTGCTCGGGGTGCCGCGCGCGCAGGTCCGCGATGGCGGCGCGGGCCGCCGCGGCGGTCACCCGGGCGAGCGCCGGATCGGGGACCGGGCGCACCGGGGCGGCCGGCTCCGCGGCCGCGGTCAGGACGGCGAGCAGGGTCGCCGCGTCGGTGCGGCTCTCCGGCCCCGGGGCGGCCCCGCCGACACATTCGTGCACCTCGTGCCGGTGGGGCGCGACCAGGTCGAGCACGGTGCGCAGGCGCCGGGCCGACCCGGCGTGGTCGTTGCCGAACAGTTCGACCCGCAGCAGCGGTTCGCCCGACCGGGCGCGCCGCGCCACCTCGGACACGCCCAGGCCCAGGACGCGGTGCAGGGCCATGAGCACGGCGGCGGGCGGGCGCTCGCGCAGCAGGACGCAGGCCTCGACGGCGTTCGGATCGGTCATCGCAGCCCTCTCCCCTCCGGCCCGGTTTCCACGCAGTGGTCAGGCTAGCGGGGGTCGGTGACCGAACCCGGGGAAATGTCCGCCGCGTTCGGCGTCATGGTCCGCCCGCGCCGCCGTTGGAGCAGGTGAAGGCCCACCCGAGGACATCAGGAGGACACCGGCCGTGAACACGCGCAACGGTGAGGGAACCACGACGACGCCCCGCCCGCAGGCCCCGCTCCCGGGCCCGGAGACGGACGAGAACCGCTACCTGCGGGGGCTGCCCGCCCCGTCCGTCCTGGACCGCGGGCGGCGCAGACTCGCCCTCGCGAGCCTGCGCCGCCCGGTTCCGGTACCCGGGAGGGAAGCGGTCTGACGTTCGTCCGCGACTCCTCCCCGGGGAAGAGCCGCCCCGGGGCTCACACCGGCAGGACCGAGCGGACCTCCTCCAGCGCCAGCTCCAGGACGGCGGTGGAAGGGGGCGAGGCGAGGGAGAGCCGCAGCGCCGGCGCGGGGTGGCGGACGACGGCGAAGGCCTCCTCGGTGGAGACCAGGACACCGCGCTCGGCGAGGTCGCGCGCCACGGTCGCCGGCCGCGGTTCGCGCGGCAGCCGCAGCCAGCCGAACTGGGACGCGGGGTGGGCCCGGTAGTCGAGGCCGTGGAGCAGCCGGGCGGCGAGGCGCTGGCGGCGACGTGCCTCCGCTCTGCGCTGCCGCTCCAGCTCCGCCACGGTCCCGTCGCGCAGCCATCCGGTGACCAGCGCGCCGATGATCGGCGGGCCGCCCCAGGTGGACGTCCGCAGCGCGCGGGTCAGGCGCGCCCGGAGCGCGGGCGGGGCGATCAGGGCGCCGAACCGCAGTCCGGTGGCCAGGCTCTTCGACAGGCTCGTGACGTGGACGGTGCGTTCGGGGGCCAGGGCCTGGAGCGGCGGCGGCGCGTCAGGGACGAGGAAGGCGTGTGTCCCGTCCTCGACCAGCAGGAGGCCGTGCCGCCGGGCGACGGCGACCAGCGCGGAGCGCCGTTCGCCGTCCATGACGGTGCCGAGGGGGTTGTGCACGGTCGGCATGGTGTAGACGGCCGCCACCCCGCGTCGGCGGCACAGCCCGTCGAGCGCCTCGGGGTCCATGCCGGCGGGGGTGTGGCGCACGGGCGCCAGTTCGACGCCGTGCAGGTCCGCGGTGAGTTTCATCCCCGGGTAGGTCAGCCCGTCCACGGCGATGACCTCCCCGGGACGGGTGAGGGCCCGGACGGCCGTGTCGAGGCCGTGCTGCGCTCCGCAGGTGAGCAGGACGTCGTCGGGCGGCGCGTCGACGCCGACCCCCAGCAGGTGGGTGGCCAGCGCGCTCCGGTCGGCGGCGCGCCCCTCCGGCGGAGGCTGGGTGAGCAGGGCGTCGATGTCCCCCGTCGCGGCCAGGCGGCGCAACCCCTCGCGCAGGACGCCGCCCTGGCCCGGTGTGGTCGGCTGGCCGAAGGACAGGTCGGCGACCCGCCGCGCCCGGGCGATGCGCCGGGGCTCGGCCCCCGCGTAGCCGGTCGTGTCGCGGACGTAGGTGCCCCGTCCGGGCTCGCCGACCACGAGTCCGGCCTCGGCCAGTTCCGCGTAGACCCGGGTCGCGGTCGCCAGGGCGATGCCGTGCTCGCGGGCGAGCGCCCGGTGGGCGGGCAGACGCGATCCGGCGGGGAGGTCCCCGCTCCGGATCGCCGACGCGAAGCGGTCGACGATGGCCTTGTAACGCGGTCGTACCACTGGTCCGTCCCCGGGGCTGTATCTAGGACATTCGGCAGATCGTACCGGGTGGGCGGGTCTAGCGTGTCGGCATGGAACGGAACACGGACCGGGCGCCCGCGGCGCGCGCCGACGGCCTGCCGGTGCTGGAGTACCTGGAACGACTGGTGGCGGGGGTGCCGGGGCCGGAACGGGCCCTGCCCGTGCGCTATCCGACCGCGATCTCCCGGCTGCTGGGGTTCGAGATCGTCGAGGTGGGGGCGGGGACCGCCGCGCTGCGGGTCGTGGCGGACCCCGATCTGCACGGCAACCAGCAGGGCACGGTCCACGGTGGTTTCCTGGTGGAGTTGGCGGACGCGGCGATCGGCACGGCCCGCTCCACGCTGCTCGGCCCGGGGGAGTCGTTCACCAGC
This sequence comes from Nocardiopsis protaetiae, assembly GCF_045446735.1. Lineage (NCBI taxonomy): Bacteria > Bacillati > Actinomycetota > Actinomycetes > Streptosporangiales > Nocardiopsidaceae > Nocardiopsis > Nocardiopsis protaetiae. The sequence continues at coordinate 35,475 of NZ_JBJJBV010000053.1, read as the reverse complement.
GTCGACCTCAGGGCGACGTTCCTGCGCCCCGTCTGGTCCGGGGAACTGGTCGCCCGGGCCCGTCCCGAGCACACGGGGCGCACGATCACCCACTACGCCTGCGACATCCTTCGGGCGGACGGCAGACCCGTCGCGACGGTCACCAGCGCCGTGATGACGCTGCGGGGCGACCGGGCCGCCGGACGCTGACCCGCCTCCCGCGGGGGGGGGCGAGCCGGGCCCGCGGCCACCGCGGCGGCGGTGTCAGGACCGGCGGGGGGAGGCCGTCCCCAGGGCCAGTGGAACCTCGTAGGCCCCCCGGGGCGGGTGCGGGCGGGGCCGCCATTCACGCGGGTACCCCAGGGAGACCTCGACGTGCGGGACCCCGTCGCACATGATCGTCCGGGGGATGTGCAGGTGCCCGTAGACGACCGCCGCGGCCCGGTAGCGCACGTGCCAGTCCGCGGTGGCCTCGGTCCCGCACCACAGGGCGAACTCCGGGTGGTGCAGCACCCGCGTGGGTTCGCGCACGAGGGGGAAGTGGTTGACCAGCACGGTGGGCCGCTCCGGGTCCAGGCGCTCCAGCCGGGCGCGTGTGTACTCCAGGCGGTCCCGGCACCAGGCGGCCCGGTCGGGGAACGGGTCGGGGTGCAGGAGGTGCTCGTCGGTGCACACCACCCCGGCCTCGTACGCCGCCTCCAGGGCCTCGGCCTCGGTCCGGGTGCCCCGGGGGCGGAACGTGTAGTCGTACAGGACGAACAGCGGGGCGACGGTCACCGGGCCCCGCGGCCCCTGCCAGACCGGGTAGGGGTCCTGGGGGGTGACCACGTCCAGGGCCCGCGCCCCCTCGACCAGGTACCGGTAGCGCTCCTCGCCCCTGGCCTGGACGGGGTCGTCGCCCGTGGTCCACAGCTCGTGGTTGCCGGGGGTCCACACCACGGTGGCGAAGCGCCCGCGCAGCAGTTCCAGGACCTGGAGGACGTCGTCGGCGTGTTCGCCCACGTCGCCGGCGACCAGCAGCCAGTCCTCGTCGGTGCCGGGGCGGAGTTTCTCCAGGAAGGCGCGGTTCTCCTTGTACCTCACGTGCAGGTCGCTGATCGCGAGCAGGCCCATGGTGTGATTCCCCGATCGCCGCGGTGTACGGATTCCCCTGAGCTTATCGTCGACCACCCGTTACTCCGCGTGGCGATCCAGGCGCAATGAACGTCAATCATTCCACGCTATTCCTGCCCTTTAGAGAATGTCCAATATTTTTTTCCTATGGTCTCTCATAAGGGAATGGATATGGGTTGGAAGTGCTCATGGGGTGACCCGTATCACGATTGACGTTCGGTGAATGCACGTGCGAATCTCTGTGCGGAAACCCCTGCTCTCCGATGGGTTCGGTGGGTTTTTGGAATGCGGTTCCCCGTTCGTGAGTTTATTCGTTTCCGGCGTGTTGTGAATCATTGGGGACTTCGCCGCCCGGCTCGTTCCCGGAGGTGGAATTCCCTGCGGTGCCGCGGGGCCCGTGCCCGGCGGGAGCGGTTAGGGAGGCAGAGAGTGTCCATTTCGCACAGTGACGACCCGATCGCCGTGATCGGCCTGTCCTGCCGTTTCCCCCAGGCCCCCGACCCCGACCGCCTGTGGGAACTGCTCGTCGAGGGGCGCGACGCCGTCGGCGACACGCCGACCGACCGGCTGCGCGACGACCCGCGGCTCGAAGGGCTGCGCGGCGGTTTCCTGGACCGGGTCGACCGCTTCGACGCCGACTTCTTCGGGGTGTCCCCGCGCGAGGCCGCCGCCCTGGACCCCCAGCAGCGGCTCCTGCTCGAACTGGCCTGGGAGGCCGCCGAGGAGGCCCGCCTGCTCCCCGCCGCCCTCTCCGGAACCCGGACCGGGGTGTTCGTCGGCGTCATCGCCTCCGACTACGCCGCCCTCACCGCCGAACTCGGCGACGCGGGCCTCACCCGGCACACCCTCACCGGCCTCAACCGGGGCATGGTCGCCAACCGCGTCTCCCACGTCCTGGGCCTGCGCGGCCCCAGCCTCACCGTCGACAGCGGGCAGTCCTCGTCCCTGGTCGCCGTCCACCTGGCCTGCGAGAGCCTGGCCCGGGGCGAGTCCGACACCGCGCTGGCCGGCGGCGTCAACCTCAACCTCACCCGGGCGGGGGCCGACGCGGCCGCCCGCTTCGGCGGGCTCTCGCCGCAGGGGCGGTCGTTCACCTTCGACGCCCGCGCCGACGGCTACGGCCGCGGCGAGGGCGGCGGCCTCGTCCTGCTCAAACCCCTGTCCCGGGCCCTGGCCGACGGGGACACCGTGCACGCCCTCATCCGGGGCGGGGCCGTCAACAACGACGGGGCCTCCGACGCCCTCACCGTGCCCGACGCCCGCGCCCAGGAACGGGTGATCCGTGCCGCCCTGGACCGGGCCGGGGTCGCCGCCGCCGACCTCGGGTACGTGGAGCTGCACGGCACCGGGACCCGGGTCGGCGACCCCGTGGAGGCCGCCGCGCTGGGCGCGGCCCTGGGGGCCGCCCGGGCCGCCGACGACCCCCTGCCGGTGGGCTCGGTCAAGACCAACATCGGCCACCTGGAGGGCGCCGCGGGGATCGCGGGACTGCTCAAGACCGTGCTGGCCCTGCGCGAGCGACGCCTCCCGGCCACCCTCAACCACAGCGTCCCCCACCCCGGCATCGACCTGGAGGGGCTGCGCCTGCGGGTGGTGGACCGCCTCCAGGACTGGCCGCGCCCCGGGGCGACCCTGCTGGCGGGGGTCAGCTCCTTCGGCATGGGCGGGACCAACGCGCACCTGATCCTCCAGGAGCCCCCGCGCGAGCCGGTGCCCGAACCCCGCGGGCGCACCGCGGCGGACACGGTTCTGCCGTGGGTGCTCTCCGGGCGCACCCCCGCGGCACTGCGCGGGCAGGCGGCCCGGCTGGCCGACCACATCGAGCGCACCCCGGGCGCCGACCCGGCCGACCTCGCCCTGTCCCTGGCCACCACGCGCACGGTGTTCGAACACGGCGCGGTGGTGGCCGCGAGCGGCGACGGCGCGGCGGCGGCCCTGCGGGCCCTGGCCGAGGACGCGCCCGTCGCGGCCGCGGCGCGGGGCACGGCCGAACCCGGCGCGGTCCCCGCGGCGGCGGTGCTGTTCACCGGGCAGGGCGCGCAGCGGGTCGGTGCGGGGCGGGAGCTGTACGCGCGGTTCCCGGTGTTCGCGGCGGCGTTCGACGCCGCGGCGGGGGCGCTGGACCGCCACCTGGCCGGCCACGTGCCGCACCCGGTGCGCGATGTGGCCTTCGGCGCGGAGGGTGTGGACCCGGCGGAGCTGGACCGGACGGTGTACACGCAGGCGGGTCTGTTCGCGCTGGAGACGGCGCTGTTCCGGCTCGTGGAGTCCTGGGGTGTGAGCCCCGCCGTGGTCGCCGGGCACTCGATCGGAGGCATCACGGCGGCCCACGTCGCGGGTGCGCTGTCGCTTGAGGACGCGGCCGCGCTGGTGGCCGCTCGCGGCCGCCTGATGCAGTCGCTCCCCGAGGGCGGCGCGATGGTCGCCGTCGAAGCGACCGAGGAGGAGGTCCTGGCCGCCCTCGCCGAGGCCGCCCTCGCCGAGGCCGGTGTCGCGGAGGCCGCGGTTTCCGGGAAGGAGGCCTTGCTGTCGGACGGGGTGCGGCCCCGGGGAGTCCCTGCCGGTGCCGGGGCGGCCGAGGCCGTCGATGAATCGAGTCCGGCGTCGTCGGTGGAACACGGCGAGACCAGGCCCCGAGGCGTTTCCACCCATGGCGGGGGCGTGGGGATCGCGGCGGTGAACGGGTCGGCCGCGATCGTGATCTCGGGCGATGAGGGTCCGACCCTGGCGGTGGCCGAGGCGTTGAAGGCCCGGGGGCACCGGACCAAGCGGCTCACGGTCAGCCACGCGTTCCACTCCCACCTCATGGAGCCCGTCCTCGACGAGTTCCGCGAGGTCGTCGCGGGGCTGGAGTTCACCGAGCCGACCATCGCCGTCATCTCGGATGCCACCGGCGAACCCGTGTCCCCGGGCGAGCTGGCCGACCCCGACTACTGGGTCCGCCACCTGCGCGGCACCGTCCGCTTCGCCGACGCCGTCCGTTCGACCGAGGCGCGGCTGTTCCTCGAACTCGGTCCCGACGCCGTCCTGGCCCCGCTCGCGCGCGCCACCCTGGCGGACCCCGGCACCACCGCCGTCCCCGCCCTGCGCCGGGACCGGGACGAGGCCGCCACCCTGTTCACCGCCGTCGGCGCCCTGTTCACCCGGGGCGTCCCGGTGGACTGGGCGGCCGCGCTGCCCGCGGGCGCCCGTACCGTCCCCCTGCCCACCTACGCCTTCCAGCGCGAACGCCACTGGATCGCGGCGTCCACCGCCCCAGCCCCTGCCGCTCCGGAGCGGACCCCCGCCGCCCCGGAGCGGCAGGACACCGCCGCCGCTCCCGCCGTCCGTACCACCGACACGCTCACCCGGGTCGTCCGCGCCACCGCCGCCGTGCTCGGCCACGCCGACCCCGCCGCGGTCCACCCGCGGCGCACCTTCCGGGAACTGGGCCTGGACTCCCTCGGCGCGGTCGAACTCGCCGAACTCCTGACCGACCCCGCCGCTGTCCCCGTCCCGTCGACCGCCGTCTTCGACCACCCCACCCCGCACGACCTGGCCCGCCACCTGGACCGGGGCGCCGACGACGCCCCCGCCGGCCCGCCCGCGCCCGCCGCGGACCCCCGCGAGCCCATCGCGATCGTCGCCCTGAGCGGACGCTGGCCCGGCGGCGCCGACAGCCCCGAGGAACTCTGGGAGCTGCTGCGCACCGGCGGCGACGCCATCGGCCCCTTCCCCCAGGACCGGGGCTGGGACCCGCACGCCCTCTACGACCCCGACCCGGCCGGGTCCGGCACCTCCTACACCCGCCACGGGGGCTTCCTGCGCGGCGCCGACCGCTTCGACGCCGACTTCTTCGGCCTGTCCCCGCGCGAGGCCGCCGCCATGGACCCCCAGCAGCGGCTGCTCCTGGAGACCTCCTGGGAACTGCTGGAACGCGCCGGGCTGGACCCCGAACGCCTGCGCGGCGGCCGCACCGGCGTGTTCGTCGGCATCACCCCACAGGACTACGGCACCCGCCTGCACGAGAGCGGACCCGACGCCGAGGGGTACGCGCTCACCGGGCTGACCCCGAGCGTCGCCTCCGGCCGGATCGCGTACACGTTCGGGTTCGAGGGGCCCGCGCTCAGCGTGGACACCGCCTGCTCCTCCTCGCTGGTGGCGCTGCACCTGGCGGTGCGCTCGCTGCGGTCGGGCGAGTCCGACCTGGCCCTGGCGGGCGGGGTGACCGTGATGTCCGGACCGGGCATGTTCACCGAGTTCTCCCGCCAGCGCGGGCTGGCGGCCGACGGGCGGTGCAAGCCGTTCGCGGCGGCCGCCGACGGCACCGCCTGGGCCGAGGGCGTGGGCCTGGTACTGCTGGAGCGGCTGTCCGACGCCCGCCGCAACGGCCACCGCGTGCTGGCCCTGGTGCGGGGCACCGCGGTCAACCAGGACGGTGCCTCCAACGGCCTGACCGCGCCCAACGGCCCCGCCCAGCAGCGGGTGATCCGCGCCGCCCTGGCCGACGCCGGACTGTCCGCCGCCGACGTGGACGCGGTCGAGGCGCACGGGACGGGCACCGCACTGGGCGACCCGATCGAGGCCCAGGCCCTCATCGCGACCTACGGACAGGGGCGCCCCGAGGACCGGCCGCTGTGGCTGGGCTCGCTCAAGTCCAACATCGGGCACGCCCAGGCCGCCGCCGGGATCGCCGGGGTGACCAAGCTCGTCCACGCCCTGCGCGAGGGCGTGCTGCCGGGAACACTCCACGTCGACGCGCCGTCGCCGCACGTGGACTGGTCGGCGGGGGCGGTGTCCCTGCTCACCGGGACCCGCCCCTGGCCGGAGACGGGGCGGCCGCGCCGGGCCGCCCTGTCCTCCTTCGGGATCAGCGGCACCAACGCCCACGCCGTCATCGAGCAGGCCCCCGAGGACGAGGACACCCCGGTGCGCCCGCGGGCGGCGGGCCCGCTGCCGTGGGTGGTCTCCGCCCGGAGCCCGAACGCGCTGCGGGCACAGGCGGAGCGGTTGGCCGCGCACGTGCGCGCGGGCGGCCACGAGGCCGCCGACGTGGCGCTGTCCCTGGCCACCACGCGTGCGGCCCTGGACCACCGGGCCGTGGCGGTGGGCGGGCGCGACGACCTGCTCGCCGCGCTGGACGCCGTCGCCGCGGGGCAGGACCCGGCCGCCGTCGCCCGGGGGACCGCCGCCGCGGACGCACCGGAGGTGGCGGTGGTCTTCACCGGGCAGGGTGCGCAGCGGGTCGGCGCGGGACGGGAGCTGTACGCGCGGTTCCCGGTGTTCGCGGCGGTGTTCGACGCCGCCGTGGAGGTGCTGGACCGCGAGCTCAAGGGGCACGTGCCGCACTCGGTGCGGGACGTCGCCTTCGGCGCGGAGGGTGTGGACCCGGCGGAGCTGGACCGGACGGTGTACACGCAGGCGGGTCTGTTCGCGCTGGAGACGGCGCTGTTCCGGCTCGTGGAGTCCTGGGGTGTGAGCCCCGCCGTGGTCGCCGGGCACTCGATCGGCGGGATCACGGCGGCCCACGTCGCGGGCGCGCTGTCGTTGGAGGACGCGGCCGTGCTGGTGGCCGCCCGGGGCCGCCTGATGCAGTCGCTCCCCGAGGGCGGCGCGATGGTCGCGGTGGAGGCCGCCGAGGAGGAGGTCCTGGCCGCCCTCGCCGGTGCCGGTCTCCCGGCGGTCGCGGCCGCCGACGAGGGAAGTCGGATGCGGTCGGCGGAAACGGGCGAGGCCAAGGGTGTTCCCGCCCATGGCGGGGGCGTGGGGATCGCGGCGGTGAACGGGCCCACGGCCGTGGTCATCTCGGGGGACGAGGCCCCCACCCTGGCGGTGGCGGAGCGGCTGAAGGCCGACGGCCGCCGGACCAAGCGGCTGACCGTCAGCCACGCGTTCCACTCCCACCTCATGGAGCCCGTCCTCGACGAGTTCCGCGAGGTCGTCGCGGGGCTGGAGTTCTCCGAACCCACCATCACCGTCGTCTCCGACTCCACCGGCGGACCCGTGTCCCCGGGCGAGCTGGCCGACCCCGACTACTGGGTCCGCCACCTGCGCGGCACCGTCCGGTTCGCCGACGCCGTCCGCTCCGCCCGCGCCACGGGCGCGCACGCCTTCCTCGAACTGGGCCCCGACGCCGTCCTCACCGCCCTGGTCGCCCAGACCTCCGACCCCGGCACCACCGCCGTCCCCGCCCTGCGCCGGGACCGCGACGACGCCCGCGCCCTGTTCACCGCCGTCGGCACCCTCTTCACCCGGGGCGTCCCGGTGGACTGGGCCGCCGCACTCCCCGAGGGCGCCCGCACCGTCCCCCTGCCCACCTACGCCTTCCAGCGCGAACGCCACTGGCTCACCCCCGCCCCCACCGCCCCCGGCACCGCCGACCCGTTCTGGGAGGGCGTCGCCCAGGGCGACCCCGACGCCCTGGCCGCCACCCTGGGCACCGCCGACCCCGGGGTCCGCGACTCCCTGGCGACCCTGCTCCCCGCCCTGGCCGACTGGCACGGCGGCCGCCGGGACCGGGAGACCCTCGACTCCTGGCACCACCGCACGGTCTGGCGCCCCCTCGACCCCGGCGACCCCGCCGCCCCCGGCCGCTGGCTGCTCCTGCGCCCCGTCGGCTCGGCACCCTGGGCCGACGCCCTCGCCGACGCGCTCACCCGCGCGGGCGCCGCCGTGCGCACCGCCGCGGTCGATCCCGCGTCCGTCGACCGCACGGGGTTCGCGCCCCTGCTGGCCGAGGCCCCCTTCGACGCGGTGCTCTCGCTCCTGGCCCTCGACGACGCACCCCACCCCGACCACCCGGCACTGCCGCGCGGCACCGCCGCCGGGATCGCCCTGGCCCAGGCCCTGGACGACACCGGCTCGGCGGCACCCCTGTGGTCCGCCACCCGGGGCGCCGTCGCCACGGCCCCCGACGACCCGGTGACCGCCCCCGCCCAGGCCTTCGACTGGGGCTTCCACGGCGTCCTGGCCGTGGAGAACCCCGAACGCCGCGCCGGACTCCTTGACCTGCCGCCCGACCCCTCGGTACGGGACGCCGACCTGGCCGTCCGGGCGCTGACCGGCGCCCACGGTGAACGCGAACTGGCCCTGCGCGCGGGCACCCTGACCGTGCGCCGCCTGGCCGCCGCGCCCGCCCGGCGAACCCCCGCGGGCGGCACCCCCGCGGGTGGCACCCCACCGTGGGACCCCGAGGGGACCGTGCTCGTCACCGGCGGCACCGGCGCCCTGGGCGCCCGGGTCGCCCGCCGCCTGGCCGCCGCCGGGGCCCGCCACCTGCTGCTCGTCAGCGCCCGCGGCCCGGCCGCGCCCGGCGCCGCTGCACTGGCCGACGACCTCGCCCGGGCCGGGGCGCGGGTCACCGTCACCGCCGCCGACATCGCCGACCGCGGCACCGTGGACCGGCTCCTCGCCGACATCCCCGACGACCACCCGCTCACCGCCGTCGTGCACACCGCCGCGGTCCTGGACGACGCCGTCATCGGCTCCCTCACCCCCGAACGCTTGGCCCGGGTCCACCGCGTCAAGGCCCTGGGGGCCCGCCACCTGCACGAGGCCACCCTCGACCGCCCCCGGCCGGTCGCAGTCGTCCTGTTCTCCTCGGTGACCGGCACGGTCGGCTCCGCCGGCCAGGCCAACTACGCCCCCGGCAACGCCTACCTCGACGCCCTGGCCCACCACCGCCGCGGCCTGGGCCTGCCCGCACTGTCGATCGCCTGGGGCCACTGGGACGGCGGCGGCATCGCCGGTCCCGACGCCGAGCAGGGGCTGCGCCGCAACGGCCTGCTCCCCATGGACCCCGACCTCGCCCTCACCGCCCTGACCGACGCGTGGGCCGCCGGCGAGACGCACCTGGTCGTGGCCCACGCCGACTGGCCCGCCGCCGCGGCCGCGGCCGACCGCCCCCTGCTCCGGGAGCTGGCCGGACCCGCCGCCCCGGACACCCCCGGACCCGGGCCGGCGGACGCCCCCGCCGACCCGCTGCACGACCGGCTCACCGGGCTCTCGGAGTCCGAGCAGGCCGCGACGCTGCGCCTGCTCGTGCGCACCGAGGCCGCGGCCGTCCTGGGCCACGGCTCGCCCTCGGCCGTCGACGACGAGCGCGGCCTGCGCGACCAGGGCTTCGGATCGCTGTCCTCGGTCGAACTCCGCAACCGCCTGGCCACCGCCACCGGCCTGCCCCTGCCCGCGACCCTGGTGTTCGACCACCCCACCCCGCGGGCGATCGCCGACCACCTGCACCGCCTCCTGGTCCCCGAACCGCCCGACCCCGCCGACACCGTCCTGGAGGGCATCGACCGCCTCGCGGCCCTGCTGTCCCGGACCCGCGAGGAGGTGGACCCCGACGGGCGCGCGGCCGCCGCCGACCGGCTGCGCACCCTGCTGGCGGACTGGGGTCCCGAACGCCCCGAACGCCCCGACCCTCTCGGCGGCTCCGTGGCCGACGGCCTGGACACGGCCGACGACGACGCGCTCATCGACTTCATCGGTAGCGAACTCGGCATCACCTGACCCCCACCGCCCCTGCGACGCACCCCCCACCCCCACCCCCGTCCCCGCACCACCCCCACCGCAACACCCTGGGAAGGCACGACCGTGAGCGACGACGACCGGATCCGACACCTCCTGCGGCGGGTCACCGCCGAACTCCACCGCACCCGCGAGGAACTCCACAGCGTCCGCGAGGACCGCCCGGAGCCCATCGCGATCGTGGGCACCGCCTGCCGGTTCCCCGGCGGCGCGGACACCCCCGAGGCGTTCTGGGAGCTGCTGGCCACCGGGACCGACGCCGTCGGCGCGTTCCCCGACGACCGGGGCTGGGACCTGGACGGGCTCTACGACCCCGACCCCGACCGCACCGGCACCACCTACACCCGCCGCGGCGCCTTCCTGGCGAACGCGGGCGACTTCGACACCGAGTTCTTCGGGATCTCCCGCCGGGAGGCCCCGGCGGTCGACCCGCAGCAGCGGCTGCTGCTGGAGGTCGCCTGGGAGGCCCTGGAACGCGCGGGCATCGACCCGCGGTCCCTGCGCGGCAGCCGCACCGGCGTGTTCGCCGGGACCAACGGGCAGGACTACGTCACCGGCCCCGGACCGGTCCCCGAGAACGTGGAGGGCCACCTGGTCACCGGGACCGCGGCCAGCGTGCTGTCCGGGCGGATCTCCTACACCCTGGGGCTGGAGGGCCCCGCCCTGACCGTGGACACCGCCTGCTCCTCGTCGCTGGTGGTGCTGCACCTGGCGGTGCGCTCGCTGCGGTCGGGGGAGTCCGACCTGGCCCTGGCCGGGGGCGCCACCGTGATGGCCTCGCCCGCGACGTTCGTGGAGTTCTCCCGCCAGCGCGGCCTGTCCGAGGACGGCCGCTGCCGGGCGTTCGCCGCCTCCGCAGACGGCACCGGGTGGGGCGAGGGCGCCGGGCTGGTGCTGCTGGAGCGGCTGTCCGACGCCCGCCGCAACGGCCACCCGGTCCTGGCGGTGGTGCGCGGCAGCGCCGTCAACCAGGACGGGGCGTCCAACGGCCTCACCGCCCCCAACGGCCCCGCCCAGCAGCGGGTCATCCGCGACGCCCTGGCCGACGCCGGACTCACCCCCGGCGAGATCGACGCGGTCGAGGCGCACGGCACCGCCACCACCCTGGGCGACCCCATCGAGGCCCAGGCGCTCATCGCCGCCTACGGGCGGAACCGGGACGGGGACCGGCCGCTGTGGCTGGGATCGGTCAAGTCCAACATCGGGCACACCCAGGCCGCCGCCGGGGTCGCCGGAGTGATCAAACTCGTCGAGTCCCTGCGCCACGGGTCGCTGCCCCGCACCCTGCACGTGGACGAGCCGACCCCGCACGTGGACTGGTCGGCGGGCGGCGTCCGCCTGCTCACCGAGGCCCGGCCCTGGCCGGCCGGGGAGCGGGTGCGCCGCGCCGGGGTGTCGGCGTTCGGGGTGAGCGGCACCAACGCCCACCTGGTCCTGGAGGAGGCGCCCGCCGCCGACCCGAACGTGGAGCCCGCCCCGGCTCCCGCCGACGGCGGGCGCCTGCTGCCGTGGCCGGTCTCCGGGCGCAGCCCGCAGGCGCTGCGGGCCCAGGCGGCCCGGCTGGCCCTGCACGCGGGCCGCGCGGCCGACGCGTCCCCGGCCGACATCGCCCGCTCGCTCACCGGGCGCACCGCATTCGAGAACCGGGCCGTGGTGCTCGGGCGGGACCGTGGGGAACTGCTGGCGGGGCTGCGCGCCCTGGCCCGGGGGCAGGAGACACCGGCGGTGGCCGTCGGCACCACGGACGCCCCCTCGGGGGTGGCGGTGCTGTTCACCGGGCAGGGTGCGCAGCGGGTCGGCGCGGGGCGGGAGCTGTACGAGCGGTTCCCGGTGTTCCGGTCCGCCCTGGACGCGGCCGCCGCCGCCCTCGACCGGAACCTGGAGGGGCACGTGCCGCACCCGGTGCGGGATGTTCTTCTGGGGGCGGAGGGTGTGGACCCGGCGGAGCTGGACCGGACGGTGTACACGCAGGCGGGTCTGTTCGCGCTGGAGACGGCGCTGTTCCGGCTCGTGGAGTCCTGGGGTGTGAGCCCCGCCGTGGTGGCGGGCCACTCGATCGGCGGTATCACCGCCGCGCATGTGGCCGGTGCCCTGTCGCTGGAGGACGCGGCCGTGCTGGTGGCCGCCCGGGGCCGCCTGATGCAGTCGCTCCCCGAGGGCGGCGCGATGGTCGCGGTGGAGGCCGCCGAGGAGGAGGTCCTGGCGACCGTCATCGACGTCGACGGTGTGGGGATCGCGGCGGTCAACGGGCCGACGGCCGTGGTCATCTCGGGGGACGAGGCTCCCACCCTGGCGGTGGCGGAGCGGCTGAAGGCCGACGGCCGCCGGACCAAGCGGCTCACCGTCAGCCACGCGTTCCACTCCCACCTCATGGAGCCCGTCCTCGACGAGTTCCGCGAGGTCGTGGCGGGGCTGGAGTTCGCAGAGCCGACGATCACGGTTATTTCGGACTCCACCGGTGAACCGGTGTCCCCGGGCGAGCTGGCCGACCCCGACTACTGGGTCCGCCACCTGCGCGGCACGGTGCGCTTCGCCGACGCCGTCCGCTCCGCCCGCGCCCACGGCGACCGGACCGGCGACCCGGTCGGCGCCTTCCTCGAACTGGGGCCGCACGCCGTCCTGACCGCCCTGGTCGGGGAGATCCTGCCCGACTACGACATCGCCGCCGTCCCCGCGCTGCGCAAGGGGCACGACGAGGAGACCACCCTGCTCGGCGCCGTCGGCCGCCTCCACACCCGGGGCACCGCCGTCGACTGGGCGGCCGTGCTGCCCGAGGGCGCCCGCACGGTCCCGCTGCCCACCTACGCCTTCCAGCGCGAACGCTTCTGGACCGTGGTCCGGCCCGCCGGCACCGACCCGGCGGGTCTGGGCCTGGCCTCCGCCGGCCACCCGCTGCTGGGCGCCGCCATCGCGCTCGCCGACGGCGGGACGTTCGTGCTCACCGGGCGCCTGTCCACGGCCGCGCAGCCCTGGCTCGCCGACCACGCCGTTCACGGCCGCGTCGTCGTGCCGGGCACCGCCCTGGTCGAACTGGCCCTGCGCGCCGGGGACGAGGCCGGAGCCGACACCGTCGAGGAACTGGTCATCGAGGCCCCGCTCGTGCTCCCCGAGCAGGGCGGTGTCCACGTCCAGGTATCGGTCGCCGCACCGGACGCCGACGGGCGGCGCGCGGTGGAGATCCACTCCCGGGAACAGGACGCCGCCGCCGACGCCCCGTGGACCCGGCACGCGGCGGGCACCCTGGCCGCCCACGGGACCCCGGCCGCCGCCGCGCCCGCCCCGGGCCCGGACCGGCCGCGCGAGGTGGACGGCGAGGAGGTCTACGCCGGATTGCGCGCCCTCGGGCTCGACTACGGCCCGGTGTTCCAGGGGTTGCACGCCGCCGAGGAGCACGACGGCGTGTGGTCGGCCGAGGTCGCCCTGCCCGAGGACACCGCCACGGAGGGGTTCGCGCTGCACCCGGCCCTGCTGGACGCCGCCCTGCACACCGCGGCCCTGTCCGCCGCCGAACGCCGCGCCGAGGGGGAGGTGCTGCTGCCCTTCGCGTGGAACGGGGTGCGGGTCCACGCCCTGGCCGCCACCCGGCTGCGCGTCCGCCTGGAGTGGACGGGCCCCGACACGGTCGCGCTGGAGGCGTGGGACCCGCAGGGCGCACCGGTCGTCTCCGTGCGCTCCCTGCTGCTGCGCCCGGTCACCGCCGACCGGCTCCGCGCGGCCCCGGCGTCCACCGACCCCCTGCTGCGGCTGGAGTGGACGCCGCTGCCGGACACCGCGGGCGGTCCCGCCGCCGACCCCGACCTGTGGGACGTCGCCCGCCCTCTGGAGGAGGACGCCGAGGCCGCGCACACCGCGGCGCGCGAGGTGGCCGAGGCGCTGCGCGCCCACGCGGCCGACGCCGACGCCGGAGCGCTGGCCGTGCTCACCCACGGCGCGGTCGCCGCCGGGCCGGACGAGGCCCCCCACCTGGCGACCGCCCCCGTCTGGGGCCTGGTCCGCTCGGCCCAGGCCGAGCACCCCGGACGGTTCGTCCTGGTGGACACCGACGACACCGCCGCCTCCGAGGCCGCGCTGGCCGGGGCCCTGGCCGCGGCGGTCGCCGCCGACGAACCCCAGATCGCCCTGCGCGAGGGCCGCGCCCTCGTCCCCCGCCTGACCCGCGCACCGTCGAACGGTGGCGTTCGATCGGAGCCGACACCCGGTGCGGACACCGACGCGGCCGCGGCCCCGGTGACGGGTGCGGGCCGCAGCGGTGTGGAGACCGACACGGACCGGATCGACGCGGCCGTTTCCCGAGCGGCACCCGTGGCCGACACGGTCCCGGTCGATTCGGATGGCGGCGCGGCCGCAGCCGGAGTCGCGCACCAGGGCGGTGCGGCGGCCGACACGACCCTGGCCGAGGCCTCCCGGTCGGCCGACACCGACCTGAGCGGCACCGTGCTCATCACCGGCGGTCTGGGCGGGCTGGGCGGAGAGGTGGCCCGTCATCTCGTGCGCGTGCACGGGACACGGGAGCTGGTGCTGACCGGGCGGCGCGGCGCCGATACCCCCGGCGCGGCGGAGCTGGTCGCGGAGCTGGAGGCGGCCGGCGCCCGGGTGAGGGCCGCGGCGGTGGACGTCACCGACCGGCGGGCCCTGGCCCGGCTGCTCGCCGAGCACCCGCTCACCGCGATCGTCCACGCCGCGGGGATCGTGGACGACTCCACCCTGGACGCCCTCACCCCCGAACGCCTGGACGCCGTGTTCGCCCCCAAGGTCGACGGCGCCCTCCACCTGCACGAACTCACCCGGGACCGGCCCATCGCCCTGGTCCTGTTCTCCTCGGTCGCCGGGGTCCTGGGCACCGCAGGGCAGGGCGCCTACGCCGCCGCCAACACCTTCCTGGACGCCCTGGCCGCCCGCCGCCGCGCCGAAGGGCGGCCCGCCCTCTCCCTGGCCTGGGGCCTGTGGGAGCGCGAGAGCGGCGTGACCGCCCACCTCACCGACGCCGACCGGGCCCGGCTGGCCCGCGCCGGGGTCCGCCCCCTGCCCACCGGCGAGGCGCTGGCCCTGCTGGACGCCGCACTGACGGCGGCCTTCGGCCCCGACGACCCGGCGGTGGCGCAGGCGCCCGCCCAGCTGGTCCCGGCGCCGGTGGACGCCGCCGCGTTCCGCGACGGGACGGTCCCCGTCCCCGCCGTGCTGCGCGCCCTGGTCCGCCCCGCCCGCCGCACGGCCGCCGCCGCGGCCTCCGGCGGCCCCGCCACGCTCGCCGACCGGCTGTCCGCCCTGGACCCCCGGGAACGGGACGCGGTCCTGTCCGACCTGGTGCGCGCCGAGACGGCCACTGCCCTGGGCCACCCCGACCCGGCGGCCATCCCCGCCGAACGCCCCCTGGCCGACCTGGGCCTGGACTCCCTGGCCGCCGTGGACCTGCGCAACCGCCTGTCGGCCGCCACCGGGCTGCGCCTGCCCGCCACCCTCACCTTCGACCACCCCGACATCGCCGCCCTCACCGACCACCTCCGCGTCCTGCTCGTCGGGGACACCCGACCCGGGCCCGCCCCCGCCGCCCCGGCGGCGCCCCGGCCCGACGACGACCCCGTGGTGATCGTCGGCGCGGCCTGCCGCCTGCCCGGCGGTGTGGACACCCCCGAGGCCCTGTGGCGGCTGCTCGAAACGGGCACCGACGCCGTCTCGGAGTTCCCCGACGACCGCGGCTGGGACCTGGACGGGCTCTACGACCCCGACCCCGAGCGCCCCGGCACCTCCTACACCCGCCACGGCGGGTTCCTGCACGGCGCCGCCGACTTCGACCCCGCCCTGTTCGGGATCTCCCCGCGCGAGGCACTGGCCACCGACCCCCAGCAGCGGCTGCTGCTGGAGACCGCCTGGGAGTCCCTGGAACGGGCGGGCATCGACCCGCTGTCACTGCGCGGCAGCCGCACCGGGGTGTTCGCCGGGGTCATGTACCACGACTACGCGCCACCGGTCGGCCAGGCCCCCGAGGACCTGGAGGGCTACCTCGCCAACGGCAGCGCGGGCAGCGTCGCCTCCGGGCGGGTGGCCTACACGTTCGGGTTCGAGGGCCCGGCGGTGACCGTGGACACCGCCTGCTCCTCGTCGCTGGTCGCCCTGCACCTGGCCGCCCAGTCCCTGCGCACCGGCGAGTCCGACCTGGCGCTGGCCGGGGGCGTGGCCCTGATGGCCACGCCCACCACCTTCGTGGAGTTCTCCCGACAGCGCGGCCTGTCCACCGACGGCCGCTGCAAGGCGTTCGCCGCCTCCGCCGACGGCACCGGGTGGGGCGAGGGCGCCAGCATGCTCCTGCTGGAACGCCTCTCCGACGCCCGCCGCAACGGCCACCCCGTGCTCGCCGTGGTCCGCGGCAGCGCCGTCAACCAGGACGGGGCGTCCAACGGCCTCACCGCCCCCAACGGCCCCGCCCAGCAGCGGGTCATCCGGGAGGCGCTGCGCGCGGCCGGGCTCGGCCCCGCCGACGTGGACGCGGTGGAGGCGCACGGGACGGGCACGACCCTGGGCGACCCCATCGAGGCCCAGGCCCTGATCGCCACCTATGGGCAGGACCGCCCCGCGGACCGGCCGCTGTGGCTGGGTTCGCTCAAGTCCAACATCGCCCACACCCAGGCGGCGGCGGGCGGCGCGGGCGTCATCAAGGTCGTCCAGGCCCTGCGCAACGAGCTGCTGCCCCGCACCCTGCACGTGGACGCCCCGTCGCCGCACGTGGACTGGGACGAGGGCGCGGTCTCCCTGCTCACCGAGGCCCGCCCCTGGCCGCGCTCGGAACGGGTGCGCCGCGCCGGGGTCTCCTCCTTCGGGGTGAGCGGCACCAACGCCCACGTCGTCATCGAGGAGCCCCCCGCCGACCTCGCCCCCCGGACCGTCGCGCCGGGCCCGGCGGCGGACGGAGCGGGGACCTCCGGCGGCGCGTCGGCGTCGGACGGCCTGCCGCTGCCCTGGGTGTTGTCCGCCCACACCGCCGAGGCGCTGCGCTCCCAGGCCGTGGGCCTGGTCGGCTTCGCCGAGGCCCGCCCGGCCCTGGACCCCGCCGACGCCGCGCTCACCCTGGCCACCGGCCGCGCGACCCTGGCCGAACGGGCCGTCGTCGTCGGCCGCGGCGCCGGACCGGACGCCGGACTGCGGGCCGGGCTGCGCTCCCTGGCCGAGGGGACCCCCGACCCCGACACGGTCGTGCGCGGGACCGCGGACGTCTCCGGCCGCACCGTGTTCGTCTTCCCCGGCCAGGGCGGCCAGTGGGCGGGCATGGCGGCCGGGCTGCTCGACACCTCGCCGGTGTTCGCCGAGCGACTCACCCGCTGCCACGAGGCCCTGGCCCCGCACACCGACTTCTCCCTCCTGGACGTGGTCCGCCAGGCCCCCGGCGCCCCCGGCCTGGAGCGCGCCGACGTCGTCCAGCCCGTCCTGTGGGCGGTCATGGTGTCCCTGGCCGCCCTCTGGGAGGCCCACGGTGTCCGCCCCGACGCGGTGGTCGGCCACTCGCAGGGGGAGATCGCGGCGGCGGTGGTCGCGGGCGGGCTCACCCTGGAGGACGGGGCCCGGGTCGTCGCCCTGCGCAGCCGCGCCATCGCCGAGTCGGTCAAGGGCGGCGCCATGGCCGCCGTCGCCCTCCCCGAGGAGGAGGCCCGCAGGCGGCTCGAACCCTGGGAGGGGCGGCTGTCCGTCGGCGTGGTCAACGCCCCCGGTTCGGTGGTGGTCTCCGGAGAGACCGACGCCGTCGTGGACCTGCTCGCCGAACTCGACGCCGAGGGCGTGCGCAACCGCCGCATCCCGGTCGACTACGCCTCCCACTCGGCCCTGGTCGACCCGGTGCGCGCGGCGCTTGACCGCGACCTGGCCGGCCTGGCGCCCCGCACCGGCACCGTCCCCCTGTTCTCCACCGTCACCGCGGACTGGATCGACACCGCGACCCTGGACGCCGAACACTGGTTCGCCAACCTGCGCGGCACCGTCCGGTTCGCCGAGGCCACCCGCGCGCTGGCCGGACAGGGGTACCGCACGTTCGTCGAGATCAGCCCCCACCCGGTGCTGACCGCCAGCGTGGAGGAGACCCTGGACGCCGCGGCCGGGCCCGCGTTCTCCGTCACCGGGACCCTGCGCCGGGAGGAGGGCGGGTACGACCGCTTCCTGCTCTCCCTCGCCGAGGTGTTCGTGCGCGGCACCGCGGTCGACTGGACGGCGGCCCTGCCCGCCGGGGCGGTCCGGGCCGAGCTGCCCACCTACGCCTTCCAGCGCGAACGCTACTGGCTGGACGCCCCGCGCGCGGCCGCCGCGAGCGGCGGAGGCCGGGCCGGTGCGCCCGCCCTGCCGGAGGAGCCCGCCGAGGCCCTGCCGCCGCTGCGGCGGCGTCTGGCCGGACTGGCCGGGGACGACCGCGCGGCCGAGATCCTGCTGCTGGTGCGGGAGGAGGCCGCGGCCGTCCTGCGCTACCCCGACCCCGGCGAGGTCGGACCCGCCCGGGCCTTCCGCGACCTGGGGCTGGACTCGCTGACCGCCGTGGACCTGCGCAACCGGCTGCGCGCCGCGACCGGGCTGGCCCTCCCGGCCACCCTCATCTTCGACCACCCCACCCCCGAACGCGTCGCCGCGCTCATCTCCGAACTCGCGCCCGAGGACGACGGGGACGGTGCCCCCGCCCCCGCCGTGGGCGTCACCGAGGCGCTGCACCACCTGGAGGAGTCCCTGTCCGCCGACGCCGAGGACGCCCCCGCCCTCGCCGACCGGTTGCGCGCCCTGGCCGCGCGCCTGGACGGCGCCGCGGCCGGCGGCCAGGACATCGACCTGGACTCCGCCACCGACGACGAACTCTTCGACCTTCTCGACAGGAGCTGAGCCGCGATGGCCGACGAAGCCAAACTGCGCGCGTACCTCAAGCGCTCGATGGCCGAAACGCAGCGGGCCGAGCGCCGGCTGCGCGAACTGGAGTCCCGTTCCCGCGAGCCCGTCGCCATCGTCGGGATGGCCTGCCGACTGCCCGGCGGCGTCGCCTCGCCCGACGACCTGTGGGACCTGGTGGACACCGGGACCGACGCGGTCTCGGAGTTCCCCGACGACCGGGGCTGGGACCTGGACGCCCTGTACGACCCCGACCCGGACCGGCCCGGCACCTCCTACACCCGCCACGGCGGGTTCCTGGACGCGCCCGGGGACTTCGACGCCGACTTCTTCGGGATCTCCCGCCGCGAGGCGCTGGCCACCGACCCCCAGCAGCGGCTGCTGCTGGAGACCGCGTGGGAGGCGTTCGAGCACGCCGGGATCGACCCCGGTCCGCTGCACGGCGGCCGCGTCTCGGTGTTCGCCGGGATCGCCACGAGCGACTACGGGGCCCGGCTGGACCCGGTCCCCGAGGACCTGGAGGGGTACCTGGCCGTGGGCAACCTCGGCAGCGTGGTGTCCGGGCGGATCGCGTACACGTTCGGGTTCGAGGGCCCGGCCGTCACCGTGGACACCGCCTGCTCCTCGTCGCTGGTGGCGCTGCACCTGGCGGTGCGCTCGCTGCGGTCGGGGGAGTCCGACCTGGCCCTGGCCGGGGGAGTGGCGGTCATGCCCACCCCGATCGGGTTCGTGGAGTTCTCCCGCCAGCGCGGGCTGGCGCCCGACGGGCGGTGCAAGCCGTTCGCGGCGGCCGCCGACGGCACCGCCTGGGCCGAGGGTGTGGGAACGCTGCTGCTGGAACGCCTCTCCGACGCCCGCCGCAACGGGCACCGGGTGCTCGCCGTGGTGCGCGGCACCGCGATCAACCAGGACGGGGCGTCCAACGGGCTGACCGCGCCCAACGGTCCGGCGCAGCAGCGGGTGATCCGGGCCGCGCTGGCCGACGCCGGGCTGGCCGCCGCCGACGTGGACGCCGTGGAGGCGCACGGGACGGGGACGACCCTGGGCGACCCCATCGAAGCCCAGGCCCTCATCGCGACCTACGGGCAGGGGCGCCCGGAGGGGCGGCCGCTGTGGCTGGGGTCGCTCAAGTCCAACATCGGGCACGCCCAGGCCGCCGCCGGGGTCTCGGGGATCATCAAGACCGTGCAGGCGCTCCGCCACGAGAAGCTGCCGCGGAGCCTGCACGTGGACGCGCCGTCGCCGCACGTGGACTGGGACGCGGGCGACGTCGCCCTGCTCACCGAGGCGCGAGCCTGGCCGCGCTCGGAGCGTCCGCGCCGGGCGGCCGTCTCCGCGTTCGGGGTGAGCGGCACCAACGCCCACGCCGTCATCGAGGAGGCGCCGCGGGAGGACGCCGAGACGGCTCCCCGTACCGGGGGAGTGGTGGGCCCGCTGCCGTGGGTGGTCTCCGGACGCGGCCCCGGGGCGCTGCGGGCGCAGGCGGAGCGGTTGGCCGCGCACGTGCGCGCGGGCGGCCACGACGCCGCCGACGTGGCGCACGCGCTGGTCACCGACCGGGTGCTGTTCGAGGACCGGGCCGTGGTGGTGGCCGGGGACCGGGACGGCCTCCTCGCCGGACTGGACGCCCTGGCCGAGGGCGGGACCGCCCCGGGCACGGCGGTCGGCACCGCCGTCGAGGACCCGCGCCCGACCGTGCTGTTCACCGGGCAGGGCGGCCAGCGGGTCGGTGCGGGGCGGGAGCTTTACGCGCGGTTCCCGGTGTTCGCGGCGGCCTTCGACGCCGCCGTGGAGGTCCTGGACCGTGAACTGAAGGGGCACGTGCCGCACTCGGTGCGGGACGTCGCCCTCGGAACCGGGGACGCGGACCCGGCCGAGCTGGACCGCACGGTGTACACGCAGGCCGGACTGTTCGCGCTGGAGACGGCCCTGTTCCGCCTGGTCGAGTCCTGGGGGATCACCCCCTCGGCGGTCGCCGGGCACTCCATCGGCGGCATCACCGCCGCGCACGTCGCCGGTGCCCTGTCCCTGGAGGACGCCGCCGTGCTGGTGGCCGCCCGCGGCCGCCTGATGCAGTCCGCACCCGAGGGCGGCGCGATGGTCGCCGTCGAGGCCACCGAGGAGGAGGTCGCCTCCGCCCTCGCCGAGGTCGACGGTGTGGGGATCGCGGCGGTCAACGGGCCGACCGCGATCGTGATCTCCGGGGACGAGACCCCCACCCTGGCGGTGGCCGAGGCGTTGAAGGCGCAGGGGCGGCGGACCAAGCGGCTCACCGTCAGCCACGCGTTCCACTCCCACCTCATGGAACCGATCCTGGACGAGTTCCGGGAGGTCGTGGCGGGGCTGGAGTTCGCAGAGCCGACGATCACGGTGATCTCCGACTCCACCGGTGAACCCGTGCGCCCGGGTGAGCTGGCCGACCCCGACTACTGGGTGCGGCACCTGCGCGGCACAGTCCGCTTCGCCGACGCCGTCCGCTCCGCGCACGGGACCGGCTCGCGGGTGTTCCTCGAACTCGGACCCGACGCCGTCCTCACCGCCCTGGCCGCCCGGACCCTCGACGCCGACGACGTCACGGCGGCCCCGGCCCTGCGCCGGGGACGCGGCGAGGCGGCCGCCCTGCTCACCGCCGTGGGCGCCGCCCACACCCGCGGCGTCCCCGTGGAGTGGTCGGCGGTCCTGCCCGCGGGCGCCCGCCCGGTCCCGCTGCCCACCTACGCCTTCCAGCGCGAACGCCTGTGGGCCGACCCCGTCGCCGACGGCGTCCGCGACCCCCGCGACCTGGGCCTGGGCGCCGCCGACCACCCCCTGCTCACCGCCGCCGTCACCCCCGCCGACGGCGGGCTGCTGCTCACCGGCCGCCTGTCCACGGCCACCCACCCCTGGCTCACCGACCACGCCGTGCTCGGTACCGTCATCGTGCCCGGCACCGCCCTGCTCGACCTCGCCGTCCACGCCGGCGACCTGGTCGGGGCCGACACCGTCGAGGAACTCGTCGTCGCCGCGCCCCTGGTTCTGGAGGGGCGGCGGGCCGTCCACCTCCAGGTCGAGGTGGCCCCCGGCACCGGCCCCCGCATCGCCAGGATCCACTCCCGCCCCCAGGACGCCCCGGCCGACGCCGAGTGGACCCTGCACGCCACCGCCGTCCTGCACACCGCCGAACCCGCGCCCGGGTTCGACTTCACCGCCTGGCCGCCCCCGGGCGCCGAACCCCTCGACGTGAGCGGGGTCTACCCCGACCTGGCCGCCGCGGGCCTCACCTACGGCCCGGCCTTCCAGGGATTGCGGGCCGCCTGGGAGCGCGACGGCGAACTGTTCGCCGAGGTCGCCCTCCCCGACGCCCACCACGACGGCGCCGCCGCGTTCGGCGTCCACCCGGCCCTGCTCGACGCCGCCGTGCACCTGCCCGCGTTGCGCGGCCTGGCCGACGTCCCCGAGGGCCACAACCGGCTGCCGTTCGCTTGGAGCGGCGTCCGCTTCCACGCCGCCGGCGCCACCCGGCTGCGGGTCCGGGTGCTCATGGACGGCACCGACTCCCTGACCCTGGAGGCCGCCGACCCCACCGGCGCGCCGGTGGTCACCATCGACGCCCTCACGGCCCGCCTGGTCTCCGCCGAGCGCCTGCGCGCCGCCGACGCGTCCGCGCGCGACTCCCTGCTGACCGTGGAGTGGACCGCCCTGCCCGACGCCGCGCCCCCGCGCGCGGCCTGGGCCGTCCTGGACGAGGGCGGGATCGCCGTCCGCGCCGGGCTGAAGGCGGCGGGGGTGACCGCCACCGCCTACACCGGGGCGGCCGCCCTGGCGGACTCCCTCGCGGCCGGGGAACCCGCACCGGCGTTCGCGGTCCTGCCCGCCGACGCCCCCGCCCCGGCCCTGGAGGACGTCCGCCGCTGGCTCGCCGCCGAGCACACCGCGGCCACCCGGCTCCTCGTCCTGACCCGCGACGCCGTCGCCGCCGCGGACGGGGACGCCCCGGACCCGGCGGCCGCCCCCGTGTGGGGGCTGATCCGCTCCGCCCAGCTGGAGCACCCCGACCGGCTGCTCCTGGCCGACCTGGACGCCGACGGCCTGCCCCACCTGCCGGGCGCGCTCGCCGCCGCCCTGGCCGCGCAGGAGGGCCAGTTCGCCGTCCGCGGCGGCCGCACCCTGGTCCCCCGCCTGGTCCGCGCGGAACGGTCCGTCCCCGCCGACCCCGAGACCGCACCGCCGATCGCCGACACCCCCGGTGACGGCCCGAACGGTACGGCGGCGACCGATGGCGGCTCGCGCGGTGTGACGGCTCCCGTGCCCCACCCGGAAGCGGCGGCTTCGACCGCCGGTGGAGCGGGAACGGCGGTCACCGCCGCCGCCCTGTCCGGGACGGTGCTGGTCACCGGCGGTCTGGGCGGTCTGGGCGGCGAGCTGGCCCGGCACCTGGTCCGGACACACGGCACCCGGGAGCTGGTGCTGACCGGGCGGCGCGGCCCGGACACCCCCGGCGCGGCGGAGCTGGTCGCGGAGCTGGAGGCGGCCGGCGCCCGGGTGAGGGCCGCGGCGGTGGACGTCACCGACCGGCGGGCCCTGGCCCGGCTGCTCACCGAGCACCCGCCCACCGCCATCGTCCACGCCGCCGGCGCCGTCGACGACGGCCTGCTGGCGGACCTGACCCCCCGGCGCCTGGCGGCGGTGCTCGCCCCCAAGGTCGACGGCGCCCTCCACCTGCACGAACTCACCCGCGGGCGGCCCGTCCCGCTCATCCTGTTCTCCTCGGTCGCCGGGCTCCTCGGCGGCCCCGGCCAGTCCGCCTACACGGCGGCGAACACCGCCCTGGACGCCCTGGCCGCCCGCCGCCGCGCCCAGGGCCTACCCGGAGCCTCCCTGGCCTGGGGCCTGTGGGAGCGCGAGAGCGGCGTGACCGCCCACCTCACCGACGCCGACCGGGCCCGGATCGCCCGCGGCGGCCTGCGCTCCCTGCCCACGGCCCGGGCGCTGGCCCTGTTCGACGCCGCCCTGGCCCCCGACGCCCCCGCCCTGGTGGTCCCCGCCGACCTGGACCTGCGGGCCCTGCGCGGACGCACCGCCCAGGAGGGGGTCCCGCCGCTGCTGCGCGCCCTGGTCCGGCCCGCCCGCCGGGCGGCCGCCACCGGCGGCGACGGCGGCGGCCTGGCCGCCCGGCTCGCCGGGCACGACGGCCCCGGCCGGCTGGCGGTCCTGCTGGACCTGGTGCGCGCCGAGACCGGCGTCGCCCTGGCCCACCCCGCCCCCGACACCATCCCCGCCGACCGCGCGCTCATCGAGCTGGGCCTGGACTCGCTCAGCGCCGTCGAGCTCCGCAACGGCCTGAGCACCGCCACCGGGCTGCGCCTGCCCGCCACCCTCACCTTCGACCACCCCACCCCGCAGGCCATCGCCGAGTTCCTGGACCGGTCGGTGGGCGAGGGGCCCGCGGCCGCCGCCGACGCCCCCGCCCCGGCCGGCTCCAGCGGGCTGGCCGACATCCACCGCCGCATCCACGAGAGCGGCCAGGCCGCCCAGGCCGCCGGGCTGCTCATCGCCTCCTCCCACGTGCGCCGCCTGTTCGGGCCGGAGGAGGCCGCCGCGCACACCCCGCCCCCGGTCCGCCTGGCCCAGGGGCCCGGCAGGACCAAGGTGGTGTGCTTCCCGGCGCTGAGCGCCATCTCCGGGCCGCACGAGTACTCCCGCTTCGGCCGCGAGTTCCGGGGCGAGCGCGACGTGCACGTCATCGCCGCCCCCGGCTTCACCGACGCCGCCGACCAGCCCCTGCCCGACTCGGTGGAGACCCTGGTGCGGATGAACGTCGACGCCCTGCGCGCCGCCGTGGGCGACGACCCGTTCGTGGTGGTGGGCCGGTCCATGGGCGGCTGCGTCGCCCACGCCGTCACCGAGGCCCTGGAGAAGGAGGGCACCGTCCCCGAGGGCATGCTGCTGATCGACAGCTATCCCATCGACGCCGCCACCGAACCCGGCATGGAGTGGTGGATCGACGCCATGATCACCGGGATGCTGGAGCGGATCGACCGGTTCGACCTGGCCCTGCACGACGAGCGCCTCACCACCATGGGCACCTACAACCGGCTCTTCCAGCACTGGAGGCCGGGGCCGGTGCGCACCCCGATCCTGCTGCTGCGGGCGCTGACCGCCCTGCGCGGCACCACCGTGGACGGCCCCCGCGACTGGCGGGCCTACTGGCCGGTCCCGTACTCGGCGGTGGACATCCCCGGCGACCACTTCACCACCCTGGAGGAGGACACCGGCACCACCGCCGCCGCCGTCCGCGCCTGGCTCGCGGAGCGCGAGGGGTGACCCGCTCGGTGGTGGTGACCGGCGCGGCCGTCGGTATCGGCCGCGCCGCCGCCGAGCTGTTCGCCGAACGCGGCCACGGCGTGGTCGCCGTGGACACCGACGGGCAGGGGCTGGCCGCGCTCACCGGCACGGCCGGTCCCGCCCCCGTCGTCCCCCTGGCCGGCGACGTGACCGACCCGGAGGTGCCCGAGGCGGCCGTGGCCCTGGCGCTGGAGCGGTTCGGCCGCCTGGACGCGGTCGTGCTCAACGCCGGGATCGGCGCGACCCGCCCCCTGGAGGAACCCGGGGCGCTGGAGCGCTTCGACCGCATCGTGGACGTCAACCTGCGCGCGGTCGCCCTCGGGCTGCGCGCCGCCCTGCCCGCGCTGCGCGACGCACAGGGCTCGGCGGTGGTCACCGCCTCGGTGTCGGGCCTGGCGGGGGACCCCGGGCTGTGGTCCTACAACGCCGCCAAGGCCGGGGTGGTCAACCTGGTCCGCTCCGTCGCCCTGGAGCAGGCGGGCCGGGGCGTGCGGGTCAACGCCGTCGCCCCGGGGCTCACCGACACCCCGCGCACCGCACCCCACCGGGAGGACCCCGCCCTCGCCGCCGCGCTGACCGCGCGCATCCCCCTGCGGCGGTGGGCGCGCGCCCGGGAGCAGGCCGAGGCGATCTGGTTCCTGGCCTCCCCGGCCGCCTCCTACATCACCGGCGCGGTCCTGCCCGTGGACGGCGGCCTCACCGCCTCCACCGGGCTCCTCGCCCCGCCGTGAAAAGCCCGATCCTGGAAAGCCGGGGAGGACCGGCCATCGCCGGTCCTCCCCGGGGCCGGGTCAGCCCACGAGCTGGTGCACGATCCCCAACCGGTCGGGCAGCACCTCGTACTCCACGATCCGCCCGTCCCGGAACCGGATCGTGCTGATGCTCTGCCCGACGAAGCGCCGCCCCGACGGCGGGGCCCCGAACACCTCGCCGCGCTGGACGCCCTCGATGGTCCAGTACACGACCACCCGGTCGCCCTCGGCGACGGTGTCGGTCACCGTCGCGGTGACCCCCTCCACCGCCTGCCGCAGCCAGGTGATGTGCTCCACGAAACCGTCCCGGCCCCGCAGCCCCCCGGCGGCGGCGTCGTGCCCGTCCTCGGCCACGATCTCGTCCAGGACCTCCAGCCTGCCCTGGGACACCACCTCCTCGTAGAAGCGGCGGGCCGCGGCCCGGTTGGTCTCGGTCGTCGACATGGGTCTCCTCCGTAGGGTGTCGGTGCTGCGTGTGCGTGCGCCCGGCCGGGCGGCCGGGCCGGGGGTCAGGCCAGGGGGTCGCCGGGCAGCGGCAGGATGCCCAGGTTGGCGTCCAGCCCGCCGTCGGCCACCAGGGTCGTCCCGGTGATGTACGAGGCGGCCGGGGAGGCCAGGAACCAGATCGCCTCCGCCTGCTCGCGGGGTTCGGCGAACCTGCCCAGCGGGATCCGCCGCGCGATGGCCGCGTGCACCCCGGGGTCGCGGGTGACGCCCGCCGTGATCCCGGTGCGGGTCAGCCCTGGCGCCAGGGCGTTGACGCGCACCCCTTGGCGGGCGTGGTCCAGCGCGGTGGCCCGCACCAGGTTCACCAGCGCGCCCTTGGTGGCGTTGTACGCCCAGTTGCCGGGGTCGCCGCGCAGCCCGGCCACCGACGCGGTGACCACCGCCGAACCCCGGGTGTCGCGCAGCGCGGGCAGCGCCGCCCGCAGCCCCCGGATCGGGCCCACCAGGTTGACCCCGATGATGTGCTCGGCCAGCTCGACCGCGCCCGGCGACTCCAGCGGCGGGGTGCCGCCGATCCCGGCGTTGAGCACGACCGCGTCCAGGCGGCCGAACCGCTCCAGCGCCAGCGACACCGCGTCCTCGTTGGCGGCCTCCCCGGACACGTCGCCGACCAGGGGGACCACCCCCTCGGTGTCGGCGAGCGCCTTGAGCCCGGCCTCGGAGACGTCGACCGCGACCACGCCGTGGCCGCGCTCGGCGAACAGCTCCGCGGTGGCGCGCCCGATACCCGAGGCGGCCCCGGTGACCACCACGGCCCGGCGGACCTCGTCCTGTGCACTGCTCATCTGGTTGTTGGGTGTGGGCCCCGTCCTTCAGGGCGGGGAGGAAACACCCGTCTCCTCTCGCAAATCGTGTTCTCGTTCGTGTTTTCGATGACTTCCCCGGTTTCCCTCACACCGAGGTAACCGGATCGCTACAGTGCGGAGCATGACCAGGAGAACGGTGAAGCGGGCGTTCCGGTACCGCTTCTACCCCACAGGTGCGCAGGCGGCGGAGCTGTCGCGCACGTTCGGGTGTGTCCGCCTCGTCTACAACAAAGCACTGGCCGCCCGCACCCGGGCCTGGTACCAGCGCCAGGAGCGGGTCGACTACAACGCGACCTCGGCGATGCTCACCGGCTGGAAGAAGACCGACGACCTCGCCTTCCTGTCCGAGGTGTCCTCGGTGCCGTTGCAGCAGACGCTGCGGCACCTGCAGGGCGCGTTCGCCAACTTCTTCGCGGGCCGGGCGCGGTACCCGCGTTTCAAGTCGCGTAAGAAGTCGCGGGCGTCGGCGGAGTACACCCCCAGCGCGTTCCGCTACCGCGATGGGGAACTCACCCTGGCGAAGATGGCCGAACCCTTGGACATCCGCTGGTCCCGCCCGCTCCCGGCAGGTGCGACCCCGTCCACGGTGACGGTGTCCCGGGATGCGGCCGGACGCTGGTTCGTATCGCTGCTCTGCGAGGACACCGTCGATGCTGATCCCGCGCCCAACGACGCGGTGGGTATCGACGCCGGCATCACCTCGCTGGTCACCCTGTCCACGGGCGAGAAGGTCACCAACCCCCGGTACGAGCGGGCCGACCGTGCCCGGCTCGCCAAGGCCCAGCGGGCGCTGTCGCGCAAACAGGAGGGGTCGGCGAACCGGGGCAAGGCCCGCACCAGGGTGGCGCGGGTGCACGCTCGGATCGCCGACCGCCGGAAGGATTTCCTGCACAAGCTCACCACTCGTCTCGTCCGCGAAAACCAAGTGGTCGTGATCGAGGACCTGACCGTGCGCGCCATGGTCAAGAACCGCGCCCTGGCCCGCGCCGTTTCCGACGCGGCGTGGTCGGAGCTGCGGTCGATGCTGGAGTACAAAGCGGACTGGTACGGGCGGGAGCTGGTCGTGGTGGACCGGTTCTTCCCCTCCACCCGGTTGTGTTCGGCCCCCGGGTGCGGGCATGTGCACGAGAGGCTGCCGCTGGACGTGCGGGAGTGGATCTGTCCCCGGTGCGGGATCGTCCATGACCGGGATGTGAACGCGGCGAACAACATCAGGGCGGCCGGGCTGGCCGTTGCTGCCTGTGGAGCCGGTGTGAGACCTCAACGGGAGTCCTCCCGGACGGGGCGGTCGGTGTCGAAGCAGGAAGGCCACGGGGCGACCCGCGGCGGGGCGAACGCCCCGAACCACCGGTAGGTGGTTCCGCAATCCCCCTCCTCCAGGAGGGGGAGGAAGTCAAGTCAGGCCTTTCGTCGGTGCGGCGGCCGCGGGCGGGACCGGTCGGGGGACCGCCGCCAGCAGCGACCGCGTGTAGGGGTGGGCGGGGGAGCGCAGGACCTCCTCCGCCGGGCCGGTCTCCACGATCCGGCCGTCCTGCATGACCGCGACCCGGTCGCACACCCTGCGGACCACGGCCAGGTCGTGGGAGATGAACACCAGGGCGGTGCCGGTCTCGCGGCGCAGCCGCCCCAGCAGCGCGAGGATGCGCGCCTGCACCGTCACGTCCAGCGCCGACACCGGTTCGTCGCAGACCAGCACGTCCGGGCCCGGGGCCAGGGCGCGGGCGATCGCCACCCGCTGGCGCTGACCGCCGGAGAGCCGGGCGGGGGAGCGCCCGGCCAGCGCCGGGTCCAGGCCCACCGCCTCCAGCAGGCGCGCCACCTCGGCGGGGCGTTCGGCGCGCGGCACGCGGCGCTCCAGGGCCTCGGCGATCACCCGGCCGACAGCGAACCGGGGGTCGAACGACCCGAGCGGGTCCTGGTCGACGAGCTGGATGCGGTGGCGCCGGGGGCGGCGCGCCCGCTCGGGCGGCCCGCTCCACGGCTCACCGGCCAGCGACACGCTCCCGGCGTCGGCACCGAACTCCGCCATCAGCAGCCGGGCCACCGTGCTCTTGCCCGACCCGGAGCCGCCGACCACGCCCAGCGCCTCCCCGGGGGCCAGGGCCAGGGACACGTCCCGGACCGCCGTCCGGGTGCCGCCGCCCGGGGAGCGGTAGGTCTTGGTCAGGCCGACCGCCTCCAGCACCGGCACCGGGGCCGCCCCGCCGTCCCCCGCCGTGTCCTCCCCCGGGCCCGGCACGGCGACGGGCGGGGCCGCGTCAACCGGACCGGCGGGCCCGGGCAGGGGGACGCCCGCGTGCCGGCAGCGGACCTCGCGGTCCCCCTCCCACGCCGTGGGCGGCGGGAGCTCCGCGCGGCAGCCGTCGTCGGCCAGCGGGCAGCGCGGCGCGTACGGGCAGCCCCGCTCCGCCGCCGGCGCGGTGGGCGCCGTGGCCTGCCCGACGGGCACCGGCCCCTCCAGGGTGGGCGCCGCCGCCAGCAGCTCGGCCGTGTAGGGGTGGGCGGGCGCGGCCAGCACCTGTCCCGCCGGCCCGCGCTCCACCACCAGGCCCGCGTACATGACGGCGATCTCGTCGGCCAGCCCGGCCACCACCGCCAGGTCGTGGCTGATGAGCAGCAGCGCGCCGCCCCGCGCCCGGCGGGCCGCGAGCAGGTCCAGGATCTGCGCCTGCACCGTCACGTCCAGGGCGGTCGTGGGCTCGTCGGCGATCACCAGCTCGGGGTCGGCGGCCAGGGCCGAGGCGATCAGCGCCCGCTGGCGCAGACCCCCCGACAGCTCGTGCGGGTACTGGAACATCCGCGCGGCCGGATCGGGCACGCCCGCCTCGCGCAGCAGCGCGGGCACCCGCTCGTCCAGTTCCGCCGCGGTGGCGAGCCGGTGCACCTCCAGCGGTTCGGCCACCTCGTCGCCCACCCGCCGCAGCGGGTCCAGCGACGTCAGCGCGTCCTGGAGGACGTACCCGACGCGCCGCCCGCGCAGCGACCGCCACCGGCGCTCGTCGAGCGCGCGCAGGTCGACACCGCTGAAGGACAGCTCATCGGCGCGCACCTCGGCCCGCGCCCCCGCCAGCCCCAGCAGGGCGCGGGCGGTGACGCTCTTGCCCGACCCCGACTCCCCGACCACGGCCAGGCACCGCCCGGCGTGCACGTCCAGGGACACGTCCCGGACCGCGGCGACCGTCGCCCGGCGGCCCGGGAAGTCCACCGACAGGCCCCTGATCCGGGCCAGCGGCCGGCTCACGCGTCCTCACCGGCCTCGAACCGGTCCCGCAGGGCCCGGCCGACCACGGTCACCGACATCACGGTCAGGGTGATCGCGGCGCCGGGGAACAGCCCCAGCGTCCACGACGCACCCAGGTAGTTGCGGGCCTGGGCGAGCATCGCCCCCCATTCCGGTTGCGGGGGCTGCGGGCCCAGCCCCAGGAAACCCAGCGAGGCCCCGGCGATGAGCGCGGTCCCGACGTTCATCGTGGCCAGGGCCAGCAGGGGCAGCAGGACGTTGGGGGCGGTGTGCCGCAGCACGATCCGCGCCGGGTGCACCCCCAGGTTCACGGCGGCCCGTACGTAGGAGGAGCGGCGCACCACATGGGTCTGCACCCGCACCACCCGCGCGAACCCCGGGGACAGGGCGACGGTGAGGGCCACCGCCACGTTCACCGTCCCCGGACCCAGGATCGCGACGACCAGCAGCGCCACGAGGATGTCGGGGAAGGACAGGAACACGTCGGCGATCCGCATCGCGATCCGGTCCACGACCGGCCCGCCGAGCGCCGCCAGCAGCCCCCACAGCGAACCGATCACGGCGGCGGGCACGGTCGCGCCCAGGCCCACCGCCAGGGAGGCGCGGGCACCGTGCACGACGCGCGCCCACACGTCGCGCCCCAGCTGGTCGGTGCCCAGGGGGTGTTCCCACGAGGGGCCCAGCAGCGCGGCGGCGGGGTCCACGGTGTGGTGCGGCCCGGCCAGCAGGTCGGGCGCGACCGCCGCCACCGCCGCCACGGCCAGGAACGCCGCCGCGGCGAGGACGCCCACCGGCGGCAGGGGGCGGCGCCGGCCCGCGGGGCGCGGGCGGGACGGTCCGATGACCACCGGGGCGCTCACGCGATCTCCTCCCGCAGCCGCGGGTCCACGACCCGGTAGACCAGGTCCAGCACGATTCCGATCAGGGAGAACACCACCGCGCCGAGGATCGCCACCCCGATGACCACCGGCAGGTCGCGCCCGTTGACCGCGGACACCAGCACCCTGCCCACGCCCTGGCGGGCGAAGACCGCCTCCACCACCACGACCCCGCCCATGAGGTTGCCGAGCACCCAGCCCGACAGGGTCAGCACCGGCAGGCAGGCGTGGCGCAGCGCGTGGCGCAGCCGCAGCCGGTTCCCCGAGGCGCCGCGGGCCAGCACGGTCAGCGCGAACGGCTGGTCCAGGGCGCGTTCGAGGCCCTCCCGGGTCACCTGCGCCAGCAGGCCCGCGATGGACAGCCCCAGGGTGGCCCAGGGCAGGACCAGCGCGGCGAGGCCGTTGCCGCCCAGCACCGGGAACCAGCCCAGGCCGAACGCGAAGGCGGCGAGCAGCAGCACCCCGATCCAGAAGGAGGGGGTGGAGATCGACACGAACTCGAAGGCGTGGGCCAGGGCCCGCAGCCGGGGCCGCCCCGCCGTCAGCAGGGCCAGCCCGACCGCCAGGCCCAGGCCCAGCGCCGCCCCGCCCAGGGCCAGGGCGGCGCTGGCCCCGAACTGCTCGCCCACCACCTCGGCCACCGGCCGGTCGAGCTGGTAGGAGTACCCCAGGTCGCCGCGGACCAGCCGCCCCAGGAACGCCGTGTACCGGACCCACCAGGGGTTGTCGAGCCCGTAGGCCTCCCGGACGGCGTCCAGGACCTGCGGCGAGGCGGTGGCCTGGACCCCGCCCGCGATGGCGCGGGCGGGGTCGCCGGGGATCAGGGCCATGCCGGCGAAGGCCAGGGTCGCCGTCCCCCACACCACGAGCAGGGACGCCAGGAGGCGGCGCGCCAACCACCGTGCCGGTGCCGGCATGGGCTCACTCCTCCGACAGCCAGGCGTCGTGGAAGACCGGGTAGGTCTGCTCGTCGAAGGCCAGCCCCTGGACGTCCGTGGAGAAGCCGGTCAGGTTGACGGGCGTGTACAGCGGCACGATGTAGGCCTCCTCCAGCACCTTGTGCTGGACCAGGGAGTACAGCTCCGCGGCCTCCTCGGGGTCGGCGGTGGCCGCGGCCTCGGTGACCCAGGAGTCGATGTCGTCCTCCGTCAGCAGGGCGACGTTGCCGCCCGCGTTGGCGTAGGTGTTCTCCGAGTGGAACGCGAACCGCAGCACGTCCGGGGTGGGCCGGGCGAAGCTGACGTCCACCAGGTCGTAGCCGCCGCCGATGAGGTGCTCGTCGACGAAGGTGCCGGTGTCCACGGTGGGCCGCTGGATCTCGATGCCGACCTCGGCGGCCTGGGCCTGGATGCCCTCGGCCAGCACCTCGCGCTGGTCGCGGGTGCCCTCGGCCCAGTAGGGCCACACCAGGCTCAGGCGCTCGCCGTCGCGGGTGCGGAACCCCTCGTCGTCGACCTCGTCCCACCCGGCCTCGTCCAGCAGCCGGCCCGCCTCCTCGGGGTCGTACCCGGTGGCGGCGCCGGACGCCTGGGGGTCGTAGCCCGCGGTGAGCTCGCTCAGCGGGTTGTCGGCCACCGGGTAGTGGCCCTTGTAGACGCTGCCCACCAGCTGGTCGACGTCGATGGACGCGGCCAGGGCGCGGCGCACGGTGACGTCGGCGAGCGGGCCCCCGGTCTGGTTCAGGTACAGGTTGTAGTTGAGGCCCGGGGTGTGCTGCACGGTGAGGACGAACCCCTCGGCGGCCTCGACCTCGTCGGCGTTCAGGGTGGGCACCCCGGCGATGCCGTGGACCTCTC
This sequence comes from Nocardiopsis protaetiae, assembly GCF_045446735.1. Lineage (NCBI taxonomy): Bacteria > Bacillati > Actinomycetota > Actinomycetes > Streptosporangiales > Nocardiopsidaceae > Nocardiopsis > Nocardiopsis protaetiae. The sequence goes on along the minus strand of NZ_JBJJBV010000053.1, from coordinate 2,721 downwards.
CCGAGGTCAGTGCCCCGTACCGGGTGGCGTCCTCCTGGACGAACTCGAAGACCAGCTCCTCCAGGTGCGCGGGGCCGTCGTTGGCGGCGTCCGGGCGCGGGGAGGAGTGGTCGGGGTTGCGGGCCAGGGTGACCCGGCTGTCCTGCTCCCAGGACACGAAGGAGAAGGGGCCGGTGCCCACCGGCTCGTACTCCTCGGCGGGCCGGTCCAGCGCCTGCGGGCTCTGGATGCCCAGGTAGGGCACGGACAGGGCCTGGAGGAACGGGGTGAAGGGCCGCTCCAGCTCCACCTCGACGGTCAGCTCGTCGACGACCCGCGACCCGGCGTAGGGGCCGATGAGGGAGGCCGCGTAGGCCGACTGCGTGTCGGGGTCCACCACGTGGTCGAGGGAGCGCTTGACTGCCTCGGCGTCCAGGGGCGTCCCGTCGTGGAAGACCACGCCCTCGCGCAGGGTGAAGGTGTAGACGGTGCCGTCCTCGGAGACATCCCAGGACTCGGCCAGCCACGGCTCGAACTCGTCGGGCCCGGTCTGGGCGACCAGGGAGTCGAAGATGTTGCGGTCGATGAGCCCGGTGACGGCGGTGGCGGCCACCGCGGGATCCAGGGTGACCTGGGTGCCCGCGATGCCGTACACGAGGGTGCCGCCGGAGACGGGGCCCTCGGTGTCGCCCGCGGCGCTCTCCTGCGTCTGCCCGCCGCGGGCGTACAGGACGGCGGCGGCCACCGCGACGGCGACGGCCGCGGCCCCGGCGGCCAGCAGCAGCGGGCGGCGGCGCGAGCGCAGCCGCCGGGGGGCGGCGGTCCCGGCGGCGGGATCGGAGAGAGGGGGGTCGGTGTGGGACATAGGGGGATCCTGTCGTGCGCTGGCAGAAAAGAAGGCGCTCCCGAATTTCTCGGAGCGGTTGCAGAGAGGTTTTTCGGGAATGGTTCCGAGAGCGTCGTGCGGGGGTTATCCCGGAAATTCAAGGAGTCTTTTCGGGTCCGCACATGTGCGGACCTCTCGTCTCCCGTGCCAGATCACACCACATGCCAGGGTGGTCGGTCAACAGTCGGAGTCCCTTTGCTCCGTTTTTCGACCCGTGGCGTAATGCAGATCACCCGGAACAATAGCCGGTGCTTATGCGGGGCCATCCGAATTTCTTATGCGGACGGTTCTCGGGGGAAATTCCCGGCCGCGGGGCCCCGCCCGGCGGTTCAGGTGGCCGGGCTCAGGGGACGGGCGAGACCGTCCACCGGCGGCGCCGTGGAGTCGCGGAAGAACCGCCGCAGGGCCGTCGCCGCCACCCGCTCCGGTTCGGGGTCCAGGCCGCGCCGCGCCGCCAGCCGCAGCGGGACCGACCCCTGCTCGGGCAGCCCGCCCACCCGGACCAGGCCCGCCGGGATGGAGCGCACGACGGGCAGCAGGGCCACCCCCAGGCCCGCCCGGGCCGCGGCCAGGACGCCCTCCAGGTTGGTGGCCTCGGCGGCGATCCGCACCGCCCGCCCCGTCACCTCCAGTGCCCGCAGCGCCTGCTGGCGCAGGTTGCACGGTTCCTGGAAGGCCACCACCGACAGCTGGTCGCCGTCGTCGTGCAGCGACCAGTCCGGGGAGGACAGCCACAGCAGCGGTAGCGCGCCCACCTCCACCGCGCCCACCGGCGAACCGCTGCCCAGGATGAGCGCGAGGTCCAGGGCGCCCCGGCCGACGTCCTCGGCCAGCTCGGTCGAGCGGTCGAGGCGGAAGACCAGGTCCCGGCCGGGGAAGAGCGGGCGCAGTTCGGTGAGCAGGGTGGGCAGCACGTGGTCGGCCGCGTGCTCGGTGGCCCCGAACGTGAGGCTGGAGGCGGGCACCTCGGCCAGTCGGCGCACCGCGGCGTCGTGGACGGCCAGGATGCAGCGGGCCTCGGCGAGCAGCGCCTCGCCGGCCGGCGTGAACCGGGTCGACCGGCCGCTGCGCTCGACCAGGGGGCGGCCCACGGCGCGCTCCAGGGCGCGCACGTGCTGGCTGACGGAGGGCTGGCTCGTTCGCAGCACGGACGCCGCCCGGCCGAAGCCACCGCAGTCGGCGATGGCCACGAAGGTCCGCAGGTGGACGAGATCGAACTGAGGACTCATACCTACAATTTAGCCCAGAAAAGTAGGAAATACTGGAGTCAAGGGACTCTCGTACCCCACCACTTCCCTGGGTGTCCGATCCGCTGCTCTGCGTGCCCGGTTCCGGGCCCGCCTCAGCCCGTCCCGGCGGGGGACCGGTACGGGTCCGCCGACCGGTCCGGGGCGTGCACGATGTCGGGCAGACCCGGGCCCAGCCGCAGGCTCTCCAGGAACAGCACCACGGCCGCCGCCACGCTGCGGTGGGAGATGTCGTTGAGGACGTCGTGCCGGCCGTCCGCCACCAGGACGGTGCGGGTCGCGGCGGGGCCGCCCAGGGCGGCGAACACCTCCCGGGCCGGGGCGACCGGGTCCTGCTGCCCGTGCAGGAGCAGGGTCGGCAGGTCGGAGGGGCGCAGGGCCGCCTCGGCGAGCGCCGGCGGCAGCGGGGCGCCGAGGGCACCGCGTTCGAAGCGGCGGTCCCCGTCCAGGACGCCCCGGTGGGTGGGGCAGGAGGTCCGCGCCTCCAGCTCGGCCTGCCAGGTGCCGCCCACACGCGGTGCCCGGGCGCCGGGCGGCACGAGCCCGGCGAGCAGGAGGGCGTCCACACCCTCCAGGCCCGGCGCCAGGACCGCCGCGGCCGTGGCCCCG
>NZ_JBJJBV010000529.1:0-1204 GCF_045446735.1 Nocardiopsis protaetiae | reverse complement strand
GGCGGCCCCCGCCGTATCCGGCCGGAACGTCCGGACACGGCCCGGAACGGTCACCGAGCGTGGCCCCGCCGCCATTGTCACCTGAAACGTTTTCCCAGCGGAAACCTGGACAGAAGCGAATCTTCTCGTAGCAAGTATTCCCAAAGCGACGAGAGCTCGGTACTTTCACTGAGGTGTCTTCTGACGCTCTTACCCCGCTCGGATTATCCCGGGAGCGTCGCCCCCACGGTCACGATGAAAGGAATCCCCCCGCATGAAGATCCGGAGCTCGGTCGCGGCCGTCGCCACGGCCGCCCTGGCCGTCGGCGGTGCCACGCTCATGGCCGCTCCCGCTCAGGCGGACCTGGTCACGCTCTGCTCGGGCCACGGCGGCGCCATCACGCTGCCCACGGACCTCGCGGTCCCCGCCGGCAAGAGCTGCTTCCTGGACGGCACCGTCATCCAGGGCAACGTCACCGTCCGCAAGGGTGCGAACCTGCACATCCTGGGCGGTGAGATCCAGGGCGAGGTGACCGTCCAGCAGGACGGCTACTTCGACGCCTCGGAGACCACCGTCAACGGCCGCGTCGTCAACCGCGGCTCGTACGGCACCTACCTGGAGGACAGCACCGCCGGTGCGGCCCTGCGCACCGTCCCGGTCGACGGCGCCTCCAACGACGGCTTCGCGTTCGTCGTGGACTCCTCCGTCAAGACCATCAACGCCGAGACCGGCGCCGTCTACGTCGAGGGCTCCCGCATCGGCGGCGCCGTCAAGGGCACCGGTGTCGAGTACGTCGACATCTACGACTCGGTCGTGCGCGGCGCCCTGACCGTCAGCGGCTCCGCCAACGGCGGCATCCTCTGCGACAGCGAGGTCATCGGCGCGGCGTCCTACACCGACTCCTCCGGCCCGGTGGCCGTCGGTGCGGGCGCCCAGGCGGGCTTCTGCTCGTCGGTGAACTACATCGACGGCAAGCTGACCGTCACCGGCATCTCCGGCGGCGCGTTCATCGACAACAACATCATCGGCGGCGACCTGGTCGCGTCGGGCAACACCCCGACCGCCCAGATCGGCGACAACAACCGCGTGCGCGGCGACATCCTCACCCAGGAGGTGGCGCTGCGCTCCTTCAGCACCGCCGTGGTGGAGGAGTTCGAGGCGCACCAGGACGACCTGGTCGAGGAGGTCGAGGAGGCCCGCGCCGAGACCATCGACGAGGCCCTT
>NZ_JBJJBV010000528.1:0-1197 GCF_045446735.1 Nocardiopsis protaetiae | reverse complement strand
ACACGGTCCCCCGCGCCCGGTTCCGTCCGGGCCCCGGACACGGCGCCGCCGCCCGCGGGGTCTCGACGGGCGGCGGCGGGCGGCGGTCAGGTGGCGGCGCGGGGCCGGGTCACAGGACCACGAGGTCGTCGCGGTGGACCAGCTCGCGCTCGTAGGAGGGCCCCAGCTCCCGGGCCAGCCACCGGGTGGAGCGGCCCATGAGGTCGGGGACCTCGGCGGAGTCGTAGTTGACCAGGCCGCGGGCCACCACCGTGCCCTGCTCGTCGCGCAGGTCCACCGGGTCCCCGGCGCTGAACTCGCCGAGCACGTCCACCACCCCGGCGGGCAGCAGCGACGCCTTGTCCCGGACGACCGCGGTGACCGCGCCCGGGTCCAGGACCAGGCTGCCGCGCCCGGCGGTGGCGTGGGCCAGCCACAGCTGGCGGGCCGAGGGGCGCCGCCCCGAGGCCGCGGCGAAGAGCGTGCCGACCTCCTCCCCCGCCAGCGCCGCGCGGGCGTTGGCGGCTGAGGTGAGCAGCGTGTTCACGCCCGCCTCGGTGGCGATGCGGGCCGAGGCCACCTTGGTGACCATGCCGCCGGTGCCCACCCCGCGCTTGCCCGAGGAGCCGATGTCGATGCCCTCCAGGTCGCCCGGTCCCGAGACCAGGCCCACCACCCTGGAGGCGGGCTCGGCCGGGTCGCCGTCGTAGAGGGCGTCCACGTCCGACAGCAGGACCAGGGCGTCGGCCTTCATCAGGTGGGCGACCAGGGCGGCCAGCCGGTCGTTGTCGCCGAACCGCAGCTCGTGGGTGGCGACGGTGTCGTTCTCGTTGACGATCGGCAGGGCGCCGATGTCGAGCAGCCGGCGCAGCGTGCGCTGGGCGTTGCGGTGCTGCACCCGCCGCATCAGGTCCTCGACGGTGAGCAGGATCTGGGCGGTGTTGATGCCGTGCCCCGCCAGCTCGGCGGTGTAGGCGGCCAGCAGCAGCCCCTGGCCGACGCTGGCGGCGGCCTGCTGCGAGGCCAGGTCGCGGGGGCGCGTGCGCATCCCCAGCGGGGTCATGCCGGCGGCCACCGCGCCCGAGGAGACCAGGATGACCTCCTGGCCCAGGGCGCGGCGGGACGCCAGCACCTCGACCAGGTCCCGGATGCGGCCGGAGTCGATCCGGCCCTCCGGGGTCGTCAGCGACGACGACCCCACCTTGACGACGACCCGGC
>NZ_JBJJBV010000527.1:0-1528 GCF_045446735.1 Nocardiopsis protaetiae | reverse complement strand
GGTGGCCCGGGGCCTGGAGGTCGTGGACTTCGCCTGCGGCATCCCGCACCTGCTCAAGGGCGGCTACTCCGAGAACGTGTCCACCGGCGTGGACTCCTACTCCATCCTCCAGCCGCTGGGCGTGGTCGCGGGCATCACCCCGTTCAACTTCCCGGCCATGGTGCCGATGTGGATGTTCCCGGTGGCGATCGCCTGCGGCAACGCGTTCGTGCTCAAGCCCAGCGAGAAGGACCCCTCGGCGTCGCTGCTGATCGCGGAGCTGTGGGCGCGGGCCGGGCTGCCCGAGGGCGTGTTCAGCGTGGTCCAGGGCGACAAGGAGGCCGTGGACGCGATCCTGGAGCACCCGGACGTGGCGGCGGTGAGCTTCGTGGGCTCCACCCCGATCGCCCGGTACATCTACCGGACCGCCGCCGAGCACGGCAAGCGGGTGCAGGCGCTGGGCGGGGCCAAGAACCACATGGTGGTGCTGCCCGACGCCGACCTGGACCTGGCCGCCGACCAGGCGGTGTCGGCCGGGTTCGGCTCGGCGGGCGAGCGCTGCATGGCGATCTCCGCGGTGGTCGCGGTGGACCCGGTCGGCGACGAGCTGGTCGCCAAGATCAAGGAGCGGATCTCCCGGCTGCGGGTGGGCCCGGGCGACGACGAGCGCAGCGAGATGGGCCCGCTGGTCACCCGCGAGCACCGCGACAAGGTGGCCTCCTACCTGGAGTCGGGGGTGCGCGAGGGCGCCACGCTGTCCGTGGACGGCCGGGTCCACCCGGTGCTGGGCGGCGGGGAGGACGGGTTCTGGCTGGGCCCGACGGTGCTCGACCACGTGAGCCCGGAGATGGCCTGCTACCGCGACGAGATCTTCGGCCCGGTGCTGAGCGTGCTGCGGGCGGACGACTACGACGCGGCGGTGAGGCTGATCAACGACAACCCGTACGGCAACGGGACGGCGATCTTCACCAACGACGGCGGGGCGGCCCGGCGGTTCCAGAACGAGGTCGAGGTGGGGATGGTCGGCATCAACGTGCCGATCCCGGTGCCGATGGCCTACTACTCGTTCGGCGGGTGGAAGCAGTCGCTGTTCGGCGACTCGCACGCGCACGGCACCGAGGGCGTGCACTTCTACACGCGCACCAAGGCGGTCACGACCCGGTGGATCGACCCGGGTGCGCGCCCGTCCGGCGGCGTGGACCTCGGGTTCCCGACCAACGGATAACGGTGGACATTCCGGACTGTTCGTAGTTCCGGGAAATACCGGACGGATACGTCTCACCGACGGTCGCGACGGGCGACTCGGAGTATCGTGGGTGTCGCCCGCCCCTCACGGGGCGTGGCCGACGACATGATGCGGGACCATTCCGGAAAAGGCGCGCTCAACTTCCCCTCCTCCCCATGGAAGCGGGTGCGCCGGCGGGAGCGCTCCGGGTCCTTCTCTCCCCCTTGGACCCGGAGCGCGACCGCGCTCTCCCCGGCTCAGCGGGCGGCGAACACCCGGGCGTCGGCGGCGACCGGCGTTCCGGCGCCCACGAGCGCCGCGCAG
>NZ_JBJJBV010000526.1:0-1390 GCF_045446735.1 Nocardiopsis protaetiae | reverse complement strand
CAAGCGCGGCTAGCTGGGCCGGGGCGGATTCCGCCCTCGATGCGCGTTCCGCCGTGTGAGTGCGGGACCGATCGGAGACATCCGCCGACCACGCTCTCCGGGCGTGGTCGGCGGCTTCGTTGCGGGCCGCGGGGGGCGCGGAACGGGTCGGATCGGGGCCGATCGCGGCGGCGCGTGGCGGCGCGCGCGAGGTGACCCGGAGTGGTCAGGGGGCGGTCCGGAGCGGGTGGTGAACGGTGGCCGTGCCCGTTAGTCGTCCATTTACCGACGGGTAGAGGTACGAACGATATCGGTTCGGTCACGCTATGTCCGTTACCGAATGTTTCGGGATTGCTTCGAACCCTTGTCGAACACGACGAACGGTGCCTCGCGGACAATCCGCGAGGCACCGTCTCCGACCGGCTCCATCGGGTTAACAAGCATCCATTTGTCTGTCCTGACCAGGCGCTACGTCGAGCGTCTCGGTCGAGGCGGGCCCTACGAGGCCTGCTGGTGCGCGGGTTCCCGGTTCACCTGTCGGGGTGGGTCTGTGCCACCGATCCCTTTCTTTCTACGCCCCTGGGCGGGCTCCGAAAAGGTGGTTGGTCCAACTTTTCATCCTGGATTCCCGAACCGATACACAGCGTCACGTGGTAGCGTCGGTTCCGTCGTTCCGACGGGAACCGGTTCACACCACTTCGGTAATGGCCGTGGCGTGCGCGCATTTCGTGCGCGGCGCGGTGGCACCGGGCCCGCACGGAACGCATGTCCCGACGCGCTTTTCGGTGGTCCGGGGGATCCCCTCCCCTCGTCGACCCATCCGAAGGGCGGGCCCGGTCCTCCCCCCAGGACCGAGAGGGCGATCCACCCGCGCGCCCCCCTAGCGCGGGACGTCGCATGAGGCCCGCTCGCCGAGCCTGCCGGGCGGGATGCGCATCCGCCCCCGTGTGCACATCCCGCCCGCAGGTCTTCGGAACACCCCACTCCCGGTCTCGACCGGCGCCCCTCCGGGCGGTGCGGCCCCACGGCCCCGCCCCGGAGGGATCACCCCCTCGTAGAGAAGCGTCTTCTTCCCGCGAGGCTCCATGGCCCCGCCCCGGGCGGGTCATCCCCCGGGTCCCCGCGGCCCGTCCCAGACGGATCACTCCTGGACGAGAAGCCCCTTCTCCCTGCGGGGCGCCACAGCCCCGGCTCGGACGGATCACCCCTCGAACCTCCACGGACCACCACGGCCCGTCCTGGACGGGATCGTCCCGGGACGGGGAACGTCTTCTCCCCGAGGGTCGGTGCGGCCCCGGCCCGGGCGGGTCATCCGTGCTCTCCCCCCACGCGGGAGGAGCGGCCGGCGTAAGGCCCCGGCCCGGGTGGGTCATCCCCGCGAAGGGAAGCGGCTTCCCCCGCGGATCGGCGC
>NZ_JBJJBV010000525.1:0-1298 GCF_045446735.1 Nocardiopsis protaetiae | reverse complement strand
CGGCACGGTAGAACAGCATGTGGAGCCTCTGGTGGGGCGGGTTTTCTTGGTCGTTAATCCATCTACCAGGGGCTTCTTGCTGTTCAGAAGGGCTTCAGGGAGACCGGTACGGGGCTGTGACCTGCACCTTCAGGATGAAAAAGGCTCATTGGATCCTTCACCCTCAGTCTCAACCCGGACCCTGAGATGAAAGTTTCCGAACTTCGCGAAGGCGCAGAAGATATCAGGATGCTCGAAAGAAGGATCCTGGGCAGAGCGGATGGCTTGAACGATGATATCGACAGTGCCGCCAAAGAATTCACCGAGGTGATCAAATGGAATATCAGCGAACTCGGGGAGGAGGATCTAGCAGTCTGGATGGACGTATCGTCCGCGCTCAGGTTCTGCGCATCAATCACAGAAGAATGGGCTGATTGCGTGAACGAATACAAGAAAGAGAGGCGCCGAATAATCAACCGGTGGAATGAGATTGCCCCCACCCATCAGGATGACCTGGAAAAGACGGAGGTAGCCTTCAGATTCGTCAACCAACAGACGCCTTCCGAGAAGGCCGCCAAAGCGCTTTCGGAACTAAAGGGACAGCTCGAGGGGGAAGAAGTTTCTGCCTTCAACGCTCTATATGAAAGTTCCGAAGAGCTGAGAAGTGACCTCAACAACGGCCCCACTCCGGAAGCAGTGCAACGCCTCATTGACAACGGCTACATGACGTGGTCCTACTTTAATTTGGGCGGAGATATAGAGTCACTACCCATTGATCTCGACCCGGAAGAGGCGGCAGATCACCTCATCGAATACTTGAATGATCCCGAAGGGTATGACGGCGACATCACAGTTTTGTCTGCCATCCTGAACAACATCGCCCTTGCAGCGGTGGATAAAAAGAACAACGGCGGGACACTCACCCGCGAGGAACTGAACTTCCTGAGAGATTTCTATGCCAGCCTTGAAGAAGCCGGAGGGGAGGGGGGCCAGCCTCCAGGGGTCTTGAAGATAACCGATGACATCATTTATAACATGGAAATCGAAGATGGCATCAGAGAACAACTCCTGAGCGGGATCGGGGGCGGGCTCCTAGTTCTATCGGACGAAAGTCTGATCGGCGACTACGATAATCTCCCGCGAAGCATCAGAGAAACAGTAGAAGGACCTATAGACAATGAGCCTTTTTCATCCTGCTTCTCGGAGCTGAAGGACCAGCACCGCGCGGGTGATCTGGCCGGCGCGTTGCGGGCAGCAGCGCAGGCGGCGCAGGATGTCCCACTGCTTGAGCCGGGCGATCGCGCGCTCGCCCGGCGAGC
>NZ_JBJJBV010000524.1:0-1257 GCF_045446735.1 Nocardiopsis protaetiae | reverse complement strand
CCCTCCCTCTCGTCACCCTCCACCACCCTCAACGGACGCCTTCGGCGCGGTCCCTCCCTCTCGTCACCCTCCACCACCCTCAACGGACGCCTTCGGCGCGGTCCCTCCCCCTCTCACCCGGTCGGGGCCCGCACCGGCCTCACCGCGGACATCATCGTCATCGACCGCGGCGCCGCCGGCGGACTGACCGCCACCCTGGACCGGCTCGCCGAACTCCACCCCGACGCGGAGCCGATCGTCGTCGGCGCCACCGGACCCGCCGCCCGGGCCGCCCGGCTCCGCGGCGCCCGCGTCCTGCCCGTCCCCGTGGGCGGGGCCGCGGCCCGCGCACTCGCCCTCACCGTCTCCGACGCCGACCTCGTCGCCCTCATCGACGCCGGACACCTGCCGCGGCCCGGCTGGCTCCAGGCGTGCGCCGGACACTTCGCCGACCCGAACGTCGCCGCCGTCCTGCCGCGTACCCTCGTCGACCGCTCGGTCCCCGCCGGGGCGGGCGCCGCGGCCGTCGCCGCCGTCGCCGCGGCCCGGATCGGCCCCGACCGTGGACCCGACCCCGCACCCGTGCTGCCCTGGGGGCACACCGCCCCCGACCGCGCCCGCCCGGCCGGCGCCGACCCCGGCGACCCGCTGCGTCCCGTCACCGCCCTGGTCCTGCGCCGCTCCGCCGTCACCGACTCCCACCCGTCGCCCGGCCCCTCCCCGGCCGCCGGGAACCAGCACACCCCCGACGGACGCCTCCGGCGCGCCCCCTCCCACCGGCCGTGCGGTCCCTCCCCCCTGGACCCGGCCCTGGGGGCGGGCGCCGAGCACGCGCTGCTGTGGTCGCTGGCCGACCGGGGGTTCTCCGTGCGCCACGAACCCCGGGCCCGGGTGACGGCACCGCCGCTCACCGACCTCGGCGGCTACCTGCGGACCTGCGCCGAGACCGGCGCGGCCGCCGCCCGGCTGGCCCGCCTGCGCGGCACCCGGGCGGCCGGCCCCGAACTCTCCCCGACCGGCGCCGCGGCCCTGGCCGCACTGCTCCTGGGACGCCCGCTGTCGGCGGCGGCCCTGGCCGCCGCCGGGGGTGGGGCACGGGTGGCGGCGCTGGCCGCCGCGGGCGCGCCCCCGGACCGGACCGCCCCCGCGGTCGCGGCCGGACTGGCGCGCCAGGCCCGGGACGCGTCCCGGGCCCTGCGGGGCGCCTGGTGGCCCCCGGCCGCCGCGGCCCTGGCCGTGGGCGCCGTGCGCGTCACCCGGGACCTGCGGCGCGGCCGC
>NZ_JBJJBV010000523.1:0-1315 GCF_045446735.1 Nocardiopsis protaetiae | reverse complement strand
GCCCCGCCCCGACCCCGACTCGTCCCGCCCCCGCCCCGGCACCGACTCGGCCCGGCCCGCGCTCCCGGCCCCGCCGGCGCCCCGACACCGCCGCCCCACCCGGACCCGCCGACCGTGACTCGCGTCACACGCACACCCGCCCCCGGGGCGCCACCTGCGCCGGAACCGCCCACGAACGGGGGCTCGCCCGGCCACCGGCACCCCGGCACGCCGTTCGTGCCGGTTTGCGCCCGCACCCGGAGTCCATCACTATGATTCTGCTTAGGCAAGGCTAAGCTGACTGTGACCTTCCCCAGAATGAGGCTCCATGTACCGTGGCCCGCTGACCCGCGGCGGCGCGATCGCCGCCGGCGCGCTCTCCGTCCTGATGCTCGCCGCCTGCGGCGGCCAGGCCACCGAGGGCCCCTCCTCCCCTGGTGAGGCCTCCGAGGGCTACCCCGTCACCGTCGAGACCCTCTTCGGCGACGTCACCATCGAGGACCGCCCCGAGAACGTCGTGGCCATGGGCTGGTCCGACGCCGAGACCGCGCTCGCCCTGGGCGTGCAGCCGGTCGGCGTCGCCGACTGGCAGGGCTACGGCGCCCCCGGCGTCGGCCCCTGGGCCGCCGACCTGTTCGACTCCGAGCCCGCCCAGCTGGCCGCCCTGGAGCCGAACCTGGAGGAGATCGCGGCCCTGGAGCCCGACGTCATCCTCGACACCCGCTCCGACAACAGCCAGGAGCGCCACGACCTGCTCTCCCCGGTCGCCCCGGTGGTCGGCCCGCCGCCCGGCGTGGAGGTCACCTACGGCACCACCTGGCAGGAGCAGACCCGCCAGGTCGCCCAGGTCCTCAACGAGGCCGAGCGCGGCGAGGAGCTCATCGCCGAGCTCGAAGCGAAGTTCGAGACCCTGCGCGAGGAGAACCCCGAGTTCGCCGACGTCACCATCGCGGTGGGCGCCTACTTCGACGGCCAGTACGGCGCCTACGTGCCGGGCGACGGCCGCGTCGACCTGCTCCAGGACCTGGGCTTCCAGTACAAGTCCGAGATCACCGACATGGCCGAGGGCGCGTTCTACGTCGACCTCAGCCCGGAGCTGGTCGAGGTCCTGGACGCCGACCTGACCATCGTCTTCCCGATCGGCGACGTCGTCGACGTCCTCAACGAGGACCCGGTCCTGCAGGGCATCGGCTCGGCGCAGGACGGCCGCCTCATCATCCTGGACGACCCGGAGCTGGTCAACGCCTTCTCCAGCGGTTCCACCCTGGGCGTCTCCCACGCCCTGGACGGCATCGTCCCCCTCATCCACGAGGCGCTCGACCAGGAGTGACACCCG
>NZ_JBJJBV010000522.1:0-1398 GCF_045446735.1 Nocardiopsis protaetiae | reverse complement strand
CACCCTGGGCACCCTGCTGGGCCTGGCCGACGAGCTCACCGTGAGCACCTCCTGCTCGCTGCTGCACGTGCCCATCGACCTGGACGCCGAGACGTCCCTGGCCCCCGAGCTCCGCGCGGCGCTGGCCTTCGCCGAGCAGAAGACCCGCGAGGTCGCCCTGCTGGGCCGGGTGCTGTCCGAGGGCCTCCAGGACGGCCACGACGCCGACGCGGCCCCGGCCGGCCCGGCGTTCGTGGACGCGCGCGTGCGCGCCCGCCTCCAGGCCCTGGGCGCGGACGCCTACGAGCGCCCGCAGGAGCGCGGCGCCCCCACCGACCTGGCGCTGACCACGACCACCATCGGGTCGTTCCCGCAGACCGGCGAGCTGCGCCGGGCCCGCGCCGCGCACCGCCGCGGCGAGCTGGACGAGGCGGGGTACACGGCGATCCTGCGCGCCGAGATCGACCGGGTCATCGCGCTCCAGGAGGACATCGGCCTGGACGTGCTCGTCCACGGCGAGCCCGAGCGCAACGACATGGTCCAGTACTTCGCCGAGCAGCTCCAGGGCTACGCCACCACCGAGAACGGGTGGGTGCAGTCCTACGGCTCCCGGTGCGTGCGCCCGCCGATCCTCTTCGGCGACGTCTCGCGCCCCGAGCCGATGACGGTCGAGTGGATCACCTACGCCCAGTCGCGCACCGAGAAGCCGGTCAAGGGCATGCTCACCGGCCCGGTGACCATGCTCGCCTGGTCGTTCGTGCGCACCGACCAGCCGCTGGGCGACACCGCCCGCCAGGTGGCCCTGGCCCTGCGCGACGAGGTCGCGGACCTGGAGCGGGCGGGGATCCGCCACATCCAGGTCGACGAGGCGGCGCTGCGCGAGCTGCTGCCGCTGCGCCGGGAGAAGCGGCAGGAGTACCTGGACTGGGCGGTCGGATCCTTCCGGCTGGCCACCTCGGGCGTCTCGCCGTCGACGACCATCCACACGCACATGTGCTACTCCGAGTTCGGCCTGATCGTCGACGGCATCGAGGCGCTGGACGCCGACGTGACCAGCGTCGAGGCGGCCCGCTCGCGCATGGAGCTGGTGGCGGACCTGGGCCGCCGCGGCTACAAGCGCGGCATCGGCCCGGGCGTCTACGACATCCACTCCCCGCGGGTGCCGTCGGTGGAGGAGATCGAGGCGTCCCTGCGCCTGGCGGTGTCGCACATCGACGCCGGGGGGCTGTGGGTCAACCCGGACTGCGGCCTGAAGACCCGCGGCTACGCGGAGGCCGAGCAGGCGCTGCGCAACATGGTCGAGGCCGCCCGCCGGGTGCGCGCCGACCTGTAGTGGTCACCGGGGCCGAAAAGGCCCGATCGGAAAAGGCCTGACCGAAAAGGCCCGACCCGAAAAGCCCGACCCAGAAAGCGGAGGGG
>NZ_JBJJBV010000521.1:0-1406 GCF_045446735.1 Nocardiopsis protaetiae | reverse complement strand
CTCCGGCGATGCCTCAGGAGCGCTCGATCATCCGCCCCGCCGTGGACCCCTCGGCGACCTCGGCCCCGCGCAGCAGGGTGCGCCGCACCCCGCCGGTGAGCACCGCGCCGTCGTAGGCGCTGACCGGGTTGCGGTGGGCCAGCTCCCGGGCGTCCACCCGCACCTCCTCGTCGGGGGCGAAGAACACCAGGTCGGCGTCGGTCCCGACGGCGATCGACCCCTTGCCGGCCACCCCGGCCACCCGGGCGGGGGCCGCCGACATCCAGCCCACCACCTCGGCCAGCCCGATCCCGCGCCGCCGCGCCTCGGTCCACACCGCGGGCAGCCCCACCTGGAGCCCGGAGATCCCGCCCCAGGCGGTGCCGAAGTCACCGGTGTCCAGGTCCTTGAGGTCGGGGGTGCTCGGCGAGTGGTCGCTGACCACGCAGTCGATCAGGCCCTCGCGCAGCGCCCGCCACAGCAGGTCGCGGTTGCCCTCCCCGCGGATCGGCGGGCAGCACTTGTACCCGGTGGCCCCGGCCGGGACGGTCTCGGCGGCCAGGGTCAGGTAGTGCGGGCAGGTCTCCACCGTCAGGCGCACGCCCTCCGCCCTGGCCCGGGCGATGAGCGGCAGCGCGGCGGCGCTGGACAGGTGCAGGATGTGCGCCCGCACCCCGGTGCGCCGGGCCGTCTCGATGACCAGGGAGATCGCCCGGGTCTCGGCGTCGTCGGGCCGCGAGGCCAGGAACGCGGCGTAGTCGCGCCCGGCGGCGGCCGGCGCCGCCGCCAGCACCTCGGGGTCCTCGGCGTGCACGATGAGCAGCCCGTCGAACGCGGCGATCGCCTCGGCGGCGGTGCCCAGCTCCTCGGCCGAAAGGTGCCCGAACTCGTCGACCCCCGAGGGCGACAGGAACGACTTGAACCCGAACACCCCACGCTCCCACAGCGCGGACAGCTCCTCGGTGTCCCCCGGCCGGCTGTTCTCGGGGACCGCACCGCCCCAGAAGCCCACGTCCACGGCCAGCACGCCGTCGGCGGCCGCCCGCTTGGCGTCCAGCCCGGCGACGGTGGTCGTGGGCGGAACGCTGTTGAGCGGCATGTCCACCAGGGTGGTCACCCCGCCCAGGGCGGCGGCCCGGGTGGCGGAGGCGAACCCCTCCCACTCGGTGCGGCCGGGTTCGTTGACGTGCACGTGGCTGTCCACCAGGCCGGGCAGCAGCACCTCGTCGGCGGCCGCGCGCAGCTCGCGCTCCCCGGTCAGCGGCGCGTCCGCGCCGTCGCGGACCTCGACCACCGTTCCGTCGCGCACCCCGAGGGTCACCGGGCGCTCCCCCTGCGGGGTGAGCGCCCGCTCGGCGCGGACGACCAGATCGAGACGGTCCATCTCCTACCCTTCCTTCACGTCCTTCACGGGGACGCCCGGGCAC
>NZ_JBJJBV010000520.1:0-2045 GCF_045446735.1 Nocardiopsis protaetiae | reverse complement strand
GGGGTGGTCTGTTCGGGGCCGCGGCCCTGACGGGTATGCGGGGAACGGTTCCTCCGGCTCCAGGGGGTCGGCGAAGGCATCGCCTCCGCCCCAGGGGGTTGCCCATCTACCCGGAGGCCCCGGCCCCGGCCGGAGGGCGTTGCGCTTCCCCCGCCGCAGGGGGTTTCCCATCCTTCCCTGGGGCCTTGGCCCCAGCCCGGTCACATCCGTGGCCTCCCCCGCCGCAGGGGGGTGACGGCGGCACGAGGACTCCGGCCCCGGCCCCAGGGGGTTACCCCCGGCCTGGAGCCCTCACCACAGCCGGAGGGCATCCTGCCTCCCCCGCCACAGGGGGTTTCCCATCCTTCCCCGGGGCCTTGGCCACAGCCCGGTCACCTTCCTGGCCTCCCCCGCCGCAGGGGATGAGGGCCGCAGGAGGCCTCCGGCCTCGGCCCCGGGGGGGTTTCTCACCTGGCCGGGGGCCTTAGCCCCAGCCCGGTCACCTGCCCGGGGCCTTAGCCATAGCCGGAGTGCGTTGTGCCTCCCCCGCCGCAGGGAGTGACGGCCGCAGGAGGCCTCCCGCCCCGACCCCAGGGGGTGTCGGTAGAGCGGGACTGGGCCCCGGCTCCAGGGGGTGAGACAGCAAGAGCAGGTTTCCAAGTGGCCCGCCATCTGCGGACGGCGGTCTGAAGGTCCGCACACGGTCGCGTTGGTCTCCACCGGTCACCCCCTGGGAACGTACAGACCCGGGCTGGGCGCGGAGCCGTCCCCACGGTACGACGCCCGGCAGACCAAAAAGACGTACGCGTTGGGCTCACGTCCCCGGTGGTGGGGGTGTTTTCCGGGGACGGGTCGGGGCACAGCGCACACCCCCGACCACACAGGTCCACGGAAAGACGCTCCGACTGGAAACAGGCTGTTGCGCAGACCTCGCTTGAAAGCCCAACCACCTGGTGTAGTAACCCCGGCCCCGATCGCCTTCCCCGCCGCAGGGGGTGAAACCCCGGCTCCGATTGCCCTCCCTGGGCACAAGGGGTGACCACGTGCACACTTTCGGTGGTACCGGAGGCGGTCCCGCCTCCCGAAACCCCTGCTCCCGGACCCCAGGACAAGTACAACCGTCACCCGCACGTGGCGGAGGTCCCGGTCCTTCCTCCGGTCTGGGGCTGATGCCGCGGATACCTGCGGCCGTCACCCCCTGGAGTGCAGGTCGTGGTTCTTCCTCCCGACACCCCCTGTGTCTGGGGAGGGCACTGACAGCGGGGGTCACCCCGTCTGTGGTCGGGCTTTCAAGCGAGGTCTGCGCAACCGCGCGTTTGCAGTCGGAGCGTCTTTCCGTGGACCTGTGTGGCCGGGGATGTGCGCTGTGCCCCGACCCGTCCCCGGAAAACACCCCCACCACCCGGGACGTGCATCCAACGCGTACGCCTCTTTGGTCTGCCGGGCGTCGTACCGTGGGGACGGCTCCGCGCCCAGCCCGGGTCTGTACGTTCCCAAACGGTGACCCGTGGAGACCAACGCGACCGAGACCGGCCCCCTACACCGCCCTCCGCAGATGGCGGGGGTTTTGGAAACCTGCTCTTGCTGTCTCACCCCCAGCACACCGGGCCGAGTCCCGCTCTACCGACACCCCCTGCGGCCGGGGCGGGAGGCCTCGTGCGGCCCTCACCCCCTGCGGCGGGGGTGGCCAGGGATGTGTCCGGGCTGGGGCTGAGGCCCCCGGGGAAGGTGGAAACCCCCTGGAGCCGGGGCCGGAGGCCTCCTACTGCCGTCACCCCCTGCGGCGGGGGAGGCCAGGAAGGTGACCGGGCTGGGGCTAAGGCCCCCAGGTCGGGTGGGCAACCCCCCGGGGTCGGGGCGGGAGGCCTCGTGCGGCCCTCACCCCCTGCGGCCGGGGGAGGCCAGGGAAGTGACCGGGCTGGGGCTGAGGCCCCAGGTCGGGTGGGAAACCCCCCGGGGCCAGGGCGGGAAGCCTCGTGCGGCCCTCACCCCCTGCGGCGGGGGAGGCCAGGAAGGTGACCGGGCTGGGGCTGAGGCCCCCGGGGAAGGTGGGAAACCCCCTGGAG
>NZ_JBJJBV010000052.1:0-29061 GCF_045446735.1 Nocardiopsis protaetiae | reverse complement strand
CGGTGAACCCGCACGAGGACGGGGCCAAACGCCCGGTGACCGCCGCCGTGGTCAAGGTGCTGGTGCACCGCAGGACCGACCGGGGCATGCGGCTGGAGCCGTTCGCGAGCCGCTGCGTGCGCGCGGGCGAGGTCCACGAGCTGGTCGCCACCGACCACACCGAGACCGCCGACGGGGCGCGGATCGACCGGGTGGGCTTCCTCGGCTTCGCCGAGATCACCGCGGCCGGCGTCGTGGACCGGGGCGACGAGGTGTGGATCGGCCCGCGCCGGGTGGGCGTGGTGCTGGGGTTCGACGCCTGCCACACGCCCAATCACTACAACGTGCTGATCCACGCCGACCCGGTGCCCACCGGGCGCGAGCTGGAGCTGCGCCCGGAGGAGCGCGTGGTCTTCCGGCAGGGGAGCGCGCGGGCGACGGCCGAGATCTTTGCTGTAAATGTCGAAGAATGTCCGATATAAAGTTTTGGAAGCCTCGATGTTCTCCCCCGGATGGGTTTTTGCGAAGCCCCCGCGGGGGTAATATGAAAAAGGGATCGGGCGCTTGCTCGAAAATCTCTTCGTTCCCCCTTTGGAAATACCCTTTTCTTTTCGTTTCCCTTTTTCAAGGAGAATGCATGAGTGTCGCCGTCAAGGCCAACAACCGTCTCGAAGAGCGCTTCAACCTCTGGGACCACAACGGCAACGGCGTGATCGAGCGCTCGGACTTCGAGCAGGAGGTCCAGGGCATCCTCGACCGCTTCGGCGCCGACGCCTCGGCTCCGGGCGCGGCCGCCCTGCGGGCCGCCTACCTCGGCCTGTTCGACCGGCTGGCGCGGGCCGCCGGCACCGAGGAGCTGAACAAGGAGGACTTCCTCCGGGCCGCCGAGGCCGAGATCGTCAGCCGCGGCAACGCAGGCTTCGCCGAGGTGCTCCAGCCCACCATCCAGGCGATCCTGGCCATCGCCGACACCGACGGCGACGGCGAGATCAGCCCGGTCGAACTGGAGCGGTGGTTCGCCGCCATCGGTCTGAGCGCCGACCAGGCCCGTGACGCCTTCGACCAGATCGACACCGACGGCGACGGCTCGCTCAGCGTCGGCGAGCTGGTCGCCGCGGTGCGCGACTACCACCTCGGCAAGAACGACATCCCGCTCCTGGGCGTCTGACCCCCCTTTCCGAGGGAATCGACCCCCTTTCCCGGCCCGGCCGCACCCGGGTGCGGCCGGGCCCCGCACCGCCGTTTTCTCCCGGAACGGAGCACATGAAATCCACACTCTCCTCCCTGGCCCCCCGAGAAAAGGGCAGGGAGAATTCCGCCGTGCCGTTTTTCGATCAATCGGAGACGTTCCGAAGAATATGGCCTGAGATCCGGCGCAACTGTTCCCGCGTCCTGGACGACGGGAAGTTCTCGCACGGGTCCATGGTCGCGGAGTTCGAACGCGCCCTGGAGTCCTACACCGGCGCCCGCCACGCCGTCGGCGTCAACTCCGGCACCGACGCCCTCGTCCTGCTGCTGCGCGCCGCCGGACTGCGCCCCGGGGACGAGGTGATCGTCCCCGCCCACACGTTCGTCGCCACGGCCACCGCCGTCGTGCACGCCGGCGGCGTCCCCGTCTTCGCCGACATCGGGGAACACGGATACGGCATCGACCCCGCCGCGGTGGCGGCCGCCGTCACCGATCGCACCCGCATGGTCATGCCCGTCCACCTCTTCGACCGCCTCGCCGACATGGCCGGGGTGCACCGCGTCGCCCGGGACCACGGCCTCACCGTGGTGGAGGACAGCGCCGAGGCCATCGGCATGCGCGCCGACGGCGTCCACGCCGGGCTGCTCAGCGCCGGGGGCGTGCTCTCCTTCTTCCCCGCCAAGACCCTGGGGGCGGTCGGCGACGCCGGGGCCCTGCTCACCGACGACGACGCCATCGCCGAGACCGCGCGGATGCTGCGCCACCACGGCCGCTCCGGGCGCACCCTGGCCGCGTTCCCCGGCATCGCCAACCCGACCGTCGTCGCCGGCGGCAACAGCAAGATGGACGACCTCCAGGCCGCCGTCCTGCTGGCCAAGCTCGCCCGCCTGGACGCCGACATCGAACGCCGCGCCGCCCTGTCGCGGCGCTACGACGACCGGCTGCGCGGCCTGCCCGGGGTGCGCGCCGTCCCCGGCGACCTCCCCGTCCGGCACGGCGAGAACCGGGTGGTCTACGTCCACCTCGTCGAGGTCGACGACCGTGACGGCCTGGCCGCCCACCTGGCCGCCTCGGGCATCGGCACCGAGGTCTACTACCCGCGCCCCCTGCACCTACAGCCCTGCTTCGCGTACCTGGGGCACCGGCCCGGCGACCTGCCCCGGGCCGAGGCCCTGTGCCGCACCGCCCTGGCCCTGCCGCTCTACGCCGACCTGGCCGAGAGCGCCGTCGACCGGGTCTGCGACGAGATCGAACGCCACTACTCCGGGAGGTCCCGATGACCGTGGCCGCCGACCGTGCCACCGAACGGGACACCATCCCGTTCTTCGCCCCCGACCTGTTCGAGGCCGACCGCGAGACACTGCTGGAGGTGCTGTACGAGGTCGGCACCGACCCGGAGCAGAGGTTCATCCTGGGCCGGCGCACCGCCCGGTTCGAGGACGCGCTGCGCGCGTCCCTGGGCTCCGCCGACGCCGTGGCCTGCTCCAGCGGCACCTCCGCGCTCACCCTGGTCCTGACCGCCATGGGCATCGGCCCGGGCGACGAGGTGGTCGTCCCCGCGTTCGGGTGCGCCCCGCTGGCGAGCACCGTCCTGGCGGTCGGCGCGGTCCCGGTCTTCGCCGACATCGACCCGGCCACCCTCACCCTGGACCCCGAGAGCGCCGAGGCGCTGGTCACCGACCGGACCCGGGCCCTGATGCCCGCGCACATGTTCTCCGTCATGGCCGACATGCCGCGCCTGCGCGACCTGGCCGCCCGGACCGGGCTGCGGCTCGTCGAGGACTCCGCGCTCGCCCAGGGCGGCGTGCTCCGCGGCAGGCCCGCCGGACGGTGGGGCGACGCCGGGGTGTACTCCTTCGTGCAGGTCAAGGTGTTCGGGATGCCCGGCGAGGGCGGGGTGGTCCTCACCGACGACGCCGCGCTCGCCGGCCGGGTGCGGATGCTGCGCAACCACGGCCAGGACGGCCGCAACCGGTTCCTGCACCACCACGTCGGCCACAACAGCCGCTTCGACGAGGTGATGGCCGCCGTCCAGCTGCACCGCCTGGCCGGGCTGGAAGAACGCATCGCCCGCCGCACCGCGATCTGCGACCACTACTCGGCGGCCTTCGCCGACCTCGCCGACGCCGGGGTGGTCGCACCCCCGGTGGGCGGGGACGGGCGCTTCCCCTACGTCTACACGCTGCTGTGCGAGGACCGCGAGGGCCTGCGCGCCCACCTGGCCGCCTCCGGCGTGGACACCCACGTCTACTACCCGCGGACCCTGCCCGAACAACCCGCCTTCGCCCCCCACGCCGCCGCCGACGGCGCGTGGCCCCGGGCCCGGGAGGCGGCGCGCCGCAACATCTCCCTGCCCCTGTACCCGCACCTGACCGACGCCCGCGTCGAACACGTGGTCGCCGCGGTCCGTGCGTTCGCCCTCGGGAGGACACCATGACCGAACACCTGACCGCGCCGTCCGAGGAGTCCGCGCAGTCCTCGCCGCCCGCACCGGCGACCGCGGGACCGGCCCAGGCCGCCGCGCCCCGGCCCACCCTGGGCACCTACGCCCGGCTGGCCAAGCTCGACATCGTCGACTACTACATCGGCCTGCCGCTGGTGTTCGCGATGACCCTGCCCCTGCTGGGCCCGCGCGCCGACACCCTCGGGTTCCTGCTGCTGGTGCTGCTCGCCGAGGTGGCCGTGGTGGCCGCCATGGTCGCCTTCGACGACGTCACCGGGTACCGGGACGGCTCCGACGCCGCCAACTACGGCTCCGACGCCGCCCGCCGCCGCCTGGCCCGCAAACCCCTGGTCGCCGGAACCCTCACCGAGGCGCAGGCACTGCGCTTCGGCCGGGCCGCGACCGTCGCGAGCGTCGTCCTGTGGACGGCGGTGGTGGCGCTGGCCCCGCACCGGCCGCTGTGGGCGGTCATCGGCGCCGCGCTGTGCCTGGTCGCGTCGGTCCAGTACTCCTGGGGGCTCAAGATCAGCTACCGGGGCTTCCAGGAGATCTTCCTGGTCGGCCTGGGCGTGGGCTGGGTCCTGGTGCCCTACGGCCTGCTCGTCGGGCACGTGGACGGGTTCGTGATCGTGCAGGCGCTGATCTTCGGCGGCGGCCCGATGATCTTCGGCCTGTACTCCAACACCAACGACGCCGACGGCGACCGGTCGGCCGGGCGGATCACCGTCGCCGCCAAGGTCACCCCGCGCACCAACACGGTGTTCATCATCGCGGTCACCGTGCTGGAGACGCTGCTGGTCACCGGCTCGCACCTGCTCGGCATCGCACCCTGGTGGTTCCCCACCGTGCTGCTGCCGGTCATCGCGCTGCGGGCCGCCCAGCTCTACACCGGATTCGTCGCCGGGGACATCCTGCGCGCCCGCCGCATGGCCATCCACACCCACCGCGCCACGGTCGTGCTCCTGCTCGCCGCCAACCTGGTCTCGCCCCTGCTGCCGGACACGCTGTGGTGACCGACGTCGACGTGGCCGTGGTGGGCGCCGGGCCCGCCGGGCTGGCCACCGCGCACCTGCTGGCCGCCGCCGGGCACACCGTCCGGGTCCTGGAGGACCTCGACGCCGTGGGCGGGCGGATGCGCACCCTGCGCACCGACGACCACCTCATCGACACCGGCGCGGAGATGATCCCGTCGGCCGACGCCTACCCGGCGACCTGGCGGCTCATCCGCGCCACCGGGCTGGACGCCGACCCCGAGGCGGTCCCCCTGGTCCGCGACGCCCTGTCGGTGTGGTGGAACGGCCGCGCCCGCCGCCACGCCGGGCGCCCCCTGGGGCTGCTCACCGGCATGGGGCTGTCCCCGCGGGCCCGCCTGGACCTGGTGCGGCTGCAACTGCGGCTGGCCCGGGCCGGACTGGACCCCGAACACCCCGAGCGCTCCGACCTGGGCGGGGCGACCGTCGCGGACCTGCTCCGCCACCGGCACCCGCAGCTGGGCGAACGCCTGCTGGGCCCGCTGGCCGCCGGGTTCTTCGGCTGGACCCCGCAGGCCGCGGCCGCCGGGCCCTTCGCCGCCCACCTCCAGGCCTGCGGCAGCACCGCCACCTGGCGCACCTACCGCGACGGCATGGACACCCTCGCCCGGACCCTGGCCGCCGGACTCGACGTGCGCACCCGCCACCCCGTCACCGGCGTGGCCCCCGGCCCCGGCGGGGTGCGGGTGGACTCGCCCGCGGGCGGGCTCCGGGCCCGGGCCGTCGTCCTGGCGGTGCCCGCACCCGTCGCGGCGCGCCTGCACCCCGGCGCGCCCCCGGCCGAACGCGACTACCTCCGGGCCTGCGAGTACGCGCCCATGCTCCGGATGACCGCGCTGCTGGACGCCCCGCTGTCCCCGCGCGGGGCGCGCCGGGGCTTCGCCCTGCTCGTGCCCGACGACCCCCTGCTCGGGGTGGTCACCATCGACCACGCCAAACACCCCGGGCGGGTGCCCCGCGGCCGCGGCCTCATCTCCCTGCTCACCCGGCCCGAGGGGACCGGCGTGCTGATGGACGCCCCCGACGAGGACGTGGACCGGGTGCTGCTGGCCCGGGCCGGGCACATCCTCCCCGGGGTGGCGTCGCACGTGCGGGGGACGGTCGTGCACCGGTTCCCGCACGGGCTGCCGCTGCCGCGCCCGGCGGCGCTGGCCGCCCGGCCCGCGTTCACCGCGCGGCCCCCGGCCGCCGTCGACTACGCCGGGGACTGGACCTCGCTGCGCCCGTGCAGCGAGGGGGCGGTGACCTCCGCGTTCACGGCCGCCGAACGCACCGCCGCCTTCCTCGCCCAGACCCGCGAACCGACCCCGATCGAGGCATGATGCTCCCGAGCAAACCCATCCACCTGGGCACCCTCTTCGACGACCTGGCCCGGCGCGGCTCCACCACCGCGATCCGGCTGAGCCGCCCCCTGGACACCGCGCCCGAGGCCGGGCTGGAACTCGACGTCCCCAGCGCCGCCGACCTGGTCCGGCGGTTCGCCGGGTGGTTCGCCGAGGCCGGTGTGCGCCCCGGTGACCGGGTGGCCATCGCCAAACGCAACCACTGGGACTACGTGCTGCTGGCGTGCGCCGCCGCCCGGCTGGGCGCCGTCCCGGCCTCGCTCTCGGCCCACCTGGCCCCCGAGACCCTGGACACCCTGCTGCGGAGACTGGGGCCGGGCCTGCTCGTCACCGACGCCGACCTGCTCCGCTCCGCCTGCGCGGCGGGTCGCGACCTCAGCGGCCGGGCCGCCCGCACCCTGGTCGTGGACGGGGCGTTGCAGGGGGCGCTGTCCCCGGCCGACGTGCGCGGCGCCACCGCACCGCCGCCGCGCCGCCCGCACCTGGACGCGCCGCTGGCGATCATGCACACCTCCGGCACCACCGGCACCCCCAAACTCGTCGTGCACACCACCCGCACCCTCATGCGCCGCCTGGCCGGGTTCGAATCGCACCGGTGGCCGGTCCTGGGCAGCCGCCGCGACGACACCGTCACCTCCTCCATCTCCTTCGCCCACGGCCGGGCGCTGGCCTGGACGGCGGGGGTGCTGTGGCTGTTCCCCGAGGCGATCTCGGTGATCACCGACCCCGACTGGGCGGAGGCCGGGCCCGCGCTGCGCAGGCACCGGCCCACCACCCTGGAGGCCCAGCCCGCCACCCTGGCCCGCTGGCAGCGGCACCTGGGGCGGGAAGGAGAGGTGTTCGGGCGGGTGCGGCTGTTCGTCAGCACCTTCGACGCCGTGCACCCCTCCACCGTCCGCGCGTTCCTGGGCGCCAGCGGGCGCCGGGCGCCGGTGTGGATGCAGGGCTGGGGGCAGAGCGAGACCGGGCCGCTGACCTTCCGCTTCTTCACCCGGCGCTCCCTCGCCGACCGCCAGGGGGTCGACCCCACCACCCGCGACCTGGGGCGGCCCGTCCCGGGCCGGACCCGCCTGCGCGCCGTCGACCCCCGCAGCCTGCGCCCCCTGCCGCCGGGGGAGACCGGGCTGCTGTACTGCCGCACCGACGCGCTGTGCACCGGCTACGTCGGCGAGGAGGGGCGCTGGCGCACCAAGCTCGTCGGGCAGTGGTGGAACACCGGCGACATCGGGTCCATCGACCGCACCGGCGCGGTCCGGCTGGTGGACCGGGAGGTGGACGCCCTCACCGAGGGCGGCTGCCTGGAGATCGAGGACGTCGTGGACGAACGCCTGCCGCAGGTGCTGGAGTGCGTCGTCCTGGGGGTCCCCGGCGGGCCGCCGGTCCCGGTCGTGGCCGTGGAGGACGGCGCCCTGGACCTGGGTGCGTGGAAGGAGGCCGTCGCGGACCTGCCGGAGATGGCCGAACCGGTGGTCCTGGGCTGGGACGACCTGCCCCGCACCGGCACCGGCAAGGTCCGCCGCGGAACCCTGCGCGAACGCCTGGGCCTGCCCCGCACCGCCGCCGGCACGGGGAGGTGGACATGACCGCACCGACGATCACCGCCGCACCCCTGGCCGGGGTCGCGGCCCGCGCCACGGGCGACACCCTGCCGCTGCGCATCGCGATCGCCCGCCTCCGCGCCATGGGCCTGACGGTGCGCTGGGACCGCGACATCACCCGGGACGGCGATGCCCCGGAGCACTCGGCCGGGCGGATCACCCCGGCTGTCCACGGCGGTACCGGGCGTCACATCGCCCTGCCGGGTCCTGGAGCGCCGTCCGCCGACGACCACGGCGTGCGGTGGGACGGCGGCGCGCCGGAGCACTCGGCCGGGCAAGCCGACCCGGTGGGCCTGGGCGGCGTAGGGCGCGGCATCGCCCTGTCGAGGGGTGGTGCCTCGAACGGCCCGGCCGGGCGGATCGACCTGGTGGGATTCGGCGGGGCGGGGTGCGATATCTCCTGGTCGGTCGGCGATACGGCCCTGATGGACGAGCGTGACGTGCAGGCGGCCTGCGGGCCGGCCCATCTGCACGGGCGGGCGCGGGGCGGACCCCGCTTCCTGCCCGTGGACTACGCGTCGGTGTGCGCCGGGGTGCTGGCCGCCCAGGCGATCGCGGCGGCGGTGCTGGCCCGGGAGAGAGGCGGACCCGCCCTGCGGGCGTCGGTGTCGGTGGCCGGGGCCGCCCTGCTCGCGGTCGCCCCCTACGCCGCCGAGGCCACCGCGGACCGGGGGAGCCAGGCCGCCGACGGGCCGGGGGAGGCGCCGCCGTTCCGCTCGGCCGACGGGGTCCGCTTCGAGCTGGAGACCCTCGACCCGGAGGCGTGGCTGCGGTTCTGGGAGGTGCTGGGCGCGCCCCGGGCGGCGATCGCCGCCGGGTGGGCGCCGTTCCAGCGCCGCTTCGCCACCGCGGTCTGTTCGTTGCCCAACGAACTGTTCGCTGTCCTAGCGTCGCTGCCGTTCGCGGCGGCGGCCGAGGCGGCCCGGGCGTGCGGGGTGGGCGCGGTACCCCTGCGCCCACCCGGGGAGGTGACGGAGCCGGGACCGGGGTCGCCGTGGCGGCTGCGCGGCACGGCCCCGGCCGGGGCACCGCGGCCGTTCACCGGGCCGGGGCCGCTGGCCGGGCTGCGGGTGGTGGAGGCCACCAACCGGGTCCAGGGGCCGCTGGCCGGACTGCTGCTCACCCTGCTGGGCGCCGACACCGTGCGCGTCGAACCGCCCGGCGGCGACCCCATGCGCGGCGTCCCGCCGCTGGCGGGCGGGCTCTCGGCCCGCTTCGCCGCGTTCAACCGGGGCAAGGCCGCCGTCGAGTACGACCTCAAGACCGCCGAGGGCCGGCGGGCCGCCGCCGACCTGGCGGCCGGGGCGGACGTGTTCCTCTACAACTGGCCGCCGGGCCGGGCCGAGCGGTTCGGCCTGGGCGCCGATGACCTGGCGGACCGCGCCCCCGGCCTGGTGCACGTCCACGCCGACGGGTGGGCGGGGGAGGACCCCGCGCCCGGCACCCCCGCCACCGACTTCCTGGTCCAGGCCCACGGCGGGATCGCCCACCTGCTGGCCGACGGCGGCGACCCCGCGCCGTCGCTGGTCACACTCACCGACGTGCTCGGCGGGCTGCTCGCCGCCGAGGCCGCCCTGGCCGGGCTGCTGCTGCGCGCCCGCGCGGGCACCGGGGCCGCCGCCCGCACCGCGCTGGTCGACGCGGCCCGGCTGCTGCGCGCGGCCGGGCGGGGGAGCGCCCACCGGCCGCGTTCGGGCACCCCGCCGGTCGCCGACCCGGCCGCGGCCGCCGGGCACTTCCCCGAGGCGTTCGACCGTGTCCACGGGGTCGCCCTACCCCGCGCCCCGTGGACGTTCACCGCAAAGGAGGCACGATGAGCTGGATGTCCGCGGCGGGGGTGGTGCTCACCGACCTCGTGCCCGCCGAGCTACGGGAGCGCTGGGTTCGCGAGGGGCACTGCCCGGGGCGGGACCTGTACTCCCTCTTCCTCGACCGGGTGCGGGAGGACCCCGCCCGCGAGGCGGTCGTGGACGAACACGGGAGCCTGGACCGGGCCGGGCTGGCCGCGCGGGTCGGCCGGGCGGCCGCGCTGCTGCGCGACCGCGGCTGCGGCGAGCGCGACATCATCGCCGTCCTGCTCCCCGACGGCCGCGACGCCCTCGCGGTCGAACTCGCCGCCGCGGCACTGGGCGCCGTCTCCCTGCCCGTCCCGCACGGCCGCTCCCGCACCGACGTCTCCTCCCTGCTGCGCCGGTCCCGGGCCGCGATCGTGGTC
Source organism: Nocardiopsis protaetiae (assembly GCF_045446735.1). Taxonomy (NCBI): domain Bacteria; kingdom Bacillati; phylum Actinomycetota; class Actinomycetes; order Streptosporangiales; family Nocardiopsidaceae; genus Nocardiopsis; species Nocardiopsis protaetiae. The sequence continues at coordinate 19,263 of NZ_JBJJBV010000052.1, read as the reverse complement.
ACCGACCGCGACGACACCGCGGGCGCGCCCGCCCTGCGCCTGGACCCCGGGGCCCTGGACGGCGGCGGCCCACCGCCCGCCGCGGCGGCCCCCGACCCCGAGTCGCCCGCCCGCGTCCTCGTCTCCTCCGGCTCCGAGGGCGAGCCGAGCATGGTCGCCTACAGCCACAACGCCATGGCCGGGGGCCGCGGCGCCTACGCCCGGGCGGTCCTGGGCGCGGGCCCCCCGCGCCTGCTGCTCGCGGTCACCCCGGCCTCCTCGTTCGGGTCGCTGGGCGTGGTCTCCCTGGTCCGGCTCGGGGCGACGCTCATCCTCCCCGGCCCGTTCGACCCGGCGCGGGTCCTGCGTTCGATCGAACGGCACCGCCCCACCCACCTGATCGGCGTCCCCACCATGCTGCGGCGCACCGCCCTGGCGGCACCGGCCGCCGACACCTCCTCGCTGCGCGCCCTCGTGGCCAGCGGCGCGCCCCTGCACCGGGAGGTCCGCGACCTGTGCGTTCGGCGCTTCGGACGCCCCGTGGTCAACGTCTACGGATCCACCGACGGGGTCAACTGCCACACCGCGCACGACCCCGCCGCCTGGGAACCCGGCGTGGCCGGGCGCCCCGACCCCGCCGTCTGCGAGATCCGGGTGTGCGACCCGCAAGGGCGGCCGCTGCCCGCGGGGGAGACGGGCGAGATCCTCGCCCGCGGCCCGATGACACCCCTGTGCCACGTGGCCGCCCCCGACCTCGACGCCCGGGGGCGCGCCCCCGGCGGATGGGTGCGCACCGGCGACCTGGGCCGGTTCGACGCCGACGGGACCCTGCGGGTGGTCGACCGGCTGCGCCGCACCGTCATCCGCGGCGGCGTCACCCTCCACCCCGCCGAGGTGGAGCGCGCCCTGGCCGCCCACCCGGCCCTGGCCGAGGCCCAGTGCGTGCCCGTGCCCGACCCCGACCTGGGCGAACGCGTGTGCGCCTGCGTCTGTCCGCTGCCCGGGGCGGTCCCGCCCACCCCCGGCGAACTCATCTCCCACCTGCGCGACGGGCACGGCGTGGACGTGCGCGCCCTGCCCGAACACGTGGTGTTCCTGCCCGCGCTGCCGCTCGGCCCCACCGGGAAGGTGTGCACCGCCACCCTCACCCGGATGGCCGCCGAGGCGGTGCGGCGCCGACCGACCGTACTCTCAGGAGGCCCCCGATGACCGGTACCGCCACGGCACCCGGCTACGTGTTCGACAACCACAACGAGAACGCCCCCGACCAGCACCGCTTCCTGGCCGCCGCCTACGACCCGCTGACCACCCGCAGGCTGGCGCAGACCGGCGTCGGCCCCGGCTGGCGGTGCCTGGAGGTGGGCGCGGGCGGCGGCAGCGTCGCCCACTGGCTGGCCGACCGGGTCGCCCCCGGCGGATCGGTCACCGCCACCGACGTCAAACCCGAGCACATCGCCCCCGCCGAGGGCCTGGAGGTGCTGCGGCACGACATCACCCGGGACCCGCTGCCCGAGGCGGCCTTCGACCTCGTCCACTCCCGCCTGGTCCTGCTCCACCTGCCCGAACGCCTCAAGGTGCTGGACCGGCTGGTGCGCGCCCTCAAACCCGGCGGCGTGCTGCAACTCGACGAGTTCGACATCACCTACGGCCCGTCGCTGCTCATGCCGGACCCCGCGGCCCGGGACCTGTACGAGCGGTTCCTGGCGGCCAAGATCCGGCTCATGGCCCGGGCCGGGGCCGACCCGGCGTGGGGGCGCAACGCCGCCGAGGCGATGCGCCGCGCCGGGCTGGTGGAGGTGGACCCCCGGCCGCACGTGGAGCTGTGGAACGCCGATTCCCCCGGCGTCCACCTCATCTCCCACCACACCCGCCACCTGCGGGACGCTTTTGCGCGGGAGGGGATGACCGACGGGGAGCTGGCCCGGGTGCGGGAGCTGCTGGCCGACCCCGGGTTCGCGGCCTGCTCCTGCGCGGTCTACTCCGTGCAGGGCCGCAAACCGCTCTGACGGGGGTCCTCCAGCGCCCGGTCGACGAGGTGCCCGGCCGCCCCCGTGTAGGCGGCCGGGTCGAGCAGGCCGGCGGCCCGCTCCCGGGACAGGACCTCGGGGGCCGCCCCGGCGAGCAGGTCCGCCAGGGGCCTCCCCCCGGCGGCGGCGCGCGCCGCCAGCCCGCCCAGGAGATCCTTGGCGGCCGCTTTCCCCAGCTGCGGGGCCAGGGCGGCGGCGACGCGCTCGGTCACCACCGCGCCGCCGGTCAGGTCCAGGTTGGCCCGCATCCGGTCGGCGTGCACCACCAGCCCCGCGGCGAGTTCGGCGGCGGTGTGCGCCGCCCCGCCGGTCAGCCGCAGGCAGTCGCGCAGCGGGGCCCACTCGGCGTGCCATACGCCCGCCGACCGCTCGTCCTCGGCCGACACGCACAGGTGCAGGACCGACGCCAGCGCCGGGACCCGCAGGGTCGCCGAACGGATCAGCGTGGCCAGCACCGGGTTGCGCTTGTGCGGCATCGCCGAGGAGGCGCCCCGCCCGGCCACCGCCGGTTCGCCGACCTCACCGATCTCCGTCCGCACCAGGACCTGCACGTCCGCGGCGATCTTGCCCAGCGCGGCGGCGGTGAACGACAGCGCCGACGCCAGGTCCGCGACGGGGGTGCGCAGCGCGTGCCAGGGCAGCACCGGCACGTCCAGCCCGGTCTCCTCGGCGTAGGCGGCCGTGAGCCGGTCGGCGTACCCGCCCGGGTCCAGCCCCGGCGCGTACTCCAGGTACCCCGCCAGGGTCCCGGCCGCGCCGCCCAGCGACACCGGGGTGCGCACCGAACGCAGCCGTTCGGCGGCGTCCAGGACCAGCAGCCGCCACCCGGCCGCCTTGAGCCCGAACGTGGTGGGCACCGCGTGCAGCGCCAGCGTGCGCCCCGCCATCGGGGTGTCCCGGTGCTCGCGGGCCAGGCGCGCCAGCGCGTCCGCGGTGCGGCCCAGGTCGGCGCGGACCAGCTCCACGGCCCGGCAGCAGACCAGCATCGCCGCGGTGTCGAACACGTCCTGGCTGGTCGAGCCCCGGTGCACGTACTCGGCGGCCCCGCCGTCGCGGGCCCTGACCGCCGCGGTGAGCGCGCCCACCACCGCGATCACCGGGTTGGCGCTCTCCCGCGAGGCCAGCGCGATCTCCCGGACGTCGAAGGGGGCGGAGCGGGCCGCCTCGGTGATGGCCTCCGCGGCGTCGGCGGGCACCGTGCCCAGCCGGGCCTGGGCGCGGGCCAGCGCGGCCTCGGCCTCCAGCAGGGCGCGCAGCCACGCCCGGTCGTCCACCGCCGCCTCGACGGGGGTCCCCGCGTACACGGGGGAGAGCAGGCCGCTGTCCGGACTCATGGGATCACCTTTTCGGCTTCGGCTTCGGCTTCGGCTGCGGTTTCGGCTCCGGGGACGCGGACAGGGGGCAGGTCCAGGGCCGCGCGGGCGATCGCGTCGGCGTCGGCCAGCGTCACCGAGTCCGTGCCCGGCCGCACGCCCACCGCCGTCGCCCAGTGCACGCCCTCGGTGGGGACGCCGAAGGCGAACCGGCGCGGATGGGCGCGCCCCCGGGCGTCGACCAGGCGCTGCGGCCGCGCGGTGACGTCCAGCCCGCCGGTCACGTGCGCCGGCCCCGCCGGGTCCGGAACCCGGTGGGGCGCGCAGGCGCCGGTCGCCAGCAGGTGGCGCAGCAGCGGGTCGGCGGTGCGGCGCAGGTCGGGCTCGGGCAGGCGCGCCTCGATGAGCACCCGGGCGGTCACGCGCTCCCCGAGCGCGGAACCGGCGACGAACATTCCGCCGTCCGCGGCCACGCGCATTCCCGGGCCCAGGACGTCCAGCACACCGGCCTCGATCAGGGCGGTCATCTCCTCCACCCGCGAGAGCGGCGGGCCGATGGACAGGTGCGCGTTCAGCGGGGTGAACCACCCGTAGAGGTCGTCCCGGTGCGAACCCCCGGTCAGGCCCCGGTGCTCGACGGCCGAACGGATCTCGTTGCGCAGGTCGCGCAGCACGTCCAGGGCGGCCTTGACGGGGTCGTCGACGTTGCCGCCGCGGGCGGTGCGCACGTCCCGGCGCAGGTGGGCGAGCAGCCGGGCGCGGTGGTCGGCCCGGTCGGCCCGGCCGGCCCGTCCGGTGCGGGCCCCGAGGCGGGGCCGGGCCCAGTCCCAGCGGCCGCCGATCCCCGCCCCGGCCAGCAGCTCCTCCCGCCGGTGGCGGGTGTCCGCGGCCGCGTAGGCGTCGGCGAAGGCCGCGCCGTCCCGGCCGCGGCGGGCGAGCAGGGCGCCGTAGTGGACGGCCTCGACCTCCCGGGTGAGGACCGGCCACAGGTCGGAGCGCAGGTGCAGCGGGCCCCGGCCGTGTTCGCGCAGGCCCCGGAGGCGTTCGGGGGTCAGCAGCCGGGGCAGGTGGCGGCCGGCGGGGCCCTTCTGGTCGCGGCCCCGGGCGCGGTGGGGGACGCCGCGGCGCGACCCGGCCACCAGGCGGGGTTCGGCGCCGGAGGGGCGGTAGACCAGGTGCCCCCCGCGGCGCTGGTACACCCCGCCGCGGCCCTCGGTGAGCAGGGACATGTAGTCGAAGAAGGCCAGCCCCAGGCCGCGCAGCAGCACGGTCTCGCCGGGGCCGATGCCCGACAGGTCCGCGTCGGCGGGGTTGGCGGGCGGCAGGTGCAGGAGCCCCGGGGCCTGCTCCGCCCCGGGTATGACGTCCACGTGCCCCTGGCACAGCACGACCGCGTCCAGGCCGGTGAGCCTGCGGCCGTCGGAGAGGGACAGGACCTGCGGCCCGGTGTCCCCGTCCAGGGCGAGCGCGCGGGCCCGGTGGACGCGCACACTCACGTGGGCGGGGGCGCGGGCGACCACCCGGGCGAAGACGTCGGCGAGGTAGTGCCCGTACAGGGCCCGGGTCGGATAGGCGTCGGCCGCCGGGGCGTCCCCGCGCCCGCGCGCCCAGTCGTACAGGGAGGGGCCGGGCTCCACCGGCCCGGCCATGGTGACGGTGTCGTCGGTGTAGGCGGTGACCTGGGCGGCGACGGTGTTCATCAGCAGGTGCGGGGACTGGTCGGTGCGCCAGACCCGGCCCGCCCCGGGCGGGAACGGGTCGACGGCGTGCACGGTCACGGCCCGGCCCCCGGGCCGGCGGCGGGCGTTGGCGAGCAGGCGTTCCAGGACCGCCAGCCCGCGCGGGCCCAGACCCACGATGGCCAGGCGGGTCCGGTCGTCGGTCACGGTGCTCCTCGCGGTCAGCGCACCGGCGGGGTCATGCCGGTGCCGATCCCCAGGCGGTTGTAGAGGTTGGCCAGGCCGACGGCGGTGACGAGCGCGACCATCTCCCGCTCCGACAGGTGCGCGGCGGCCGCGTCGTGGACCTCGTCGGGCAGGCCGCCGCCGTCGAGCCGGGTGAGGGCGTCCACGACCGCCAGGACGGCGCGCTCGACCTCGGTGAAGTGGCCGCCCGCCTCGCGCCAGGCGGCCACGAGCGCGACCCGCCGCGGGGAGGCCCCGGCCTCCAGGGCCTCGCGGGTGTGCAGGTCGACGCAGAAGGCGCAGCCGTTGAGGACGGCGGTGCGGAGCTTGACGAGGGTGTGCAGGCCGGGGTCCAGGGCCCCGTCCAGGACCGCGCCCAGGCGGAGCAGTTCGGTGTAGGCCTCGGGGAGGTGGTGCGCCATCTGCGCGCGGGGGGTGCCCATGAAGCTCCTCGTGTCTCGGGGGTCACCGGCGGAGGGGACCGCCGGACACGGGGAAACTACCAAGGGTGACGGTGTCGACGCGCAGGGTTTCCGAATGGTCGCTTCGGTGGGGGTCGAGTGGGGTTCGGGGGGATTCGGCGTTGACCCAACATATCAACGAGCGTTAGTTTGTTGGTATGTCCTCCGACTCCTGTGATCTCCTCTGCCTCGACCTGCCCCAGGCCGAGGCGGTCCGCGCCCTGGTGCCCGCCGACGACGACGTCCGGCCCGCCGCCGACCGCGCCAAGGCCCTGGCCGACCCCACCCGGCTGCGCATCGCCCGCGCCCTGGCGGTGGGGGAGGAGCTGTGCGTGTGCGACCTGGCCTGGGTCTGCTCCGCCGCGCAGAACCTCGTCTCCCACCACGTCCGCCAACTGCGCACCGCCGGGCTGGCGGCCTCCCGGCGCGACGGCAAGCTCGTCATGTACCGCCTCACCGACACCGGCCGCGCCCTGCTGTCCCTGCTGCTGCCCGACCCCGAACTTGAGTCCGCTGTGAGCGGGGGCTGAGCCGTGTCCGACCTGTGCTGCGGCGATGACGGGGCCCCGGCGCCGCGCCGGGAGCGCCCCCTGCTGGACCTCGCGCCCGCCCTGGGATCCCGGGGCCCGGCCGAGGTCACCTGTTCCTGCTGCTCGGGCGGCGACGCCCACGGGCACGACCGTCCGGCCACCGGCGCCGACGACTGCTGTTCGGGTGGGGCCGGGGAGCACACCTCCGCGGAGGCGGCGGCCGACGCGGACGGCTGCGGCGACCCCACCTGCGGTTCCCCCGCCTCCGAACCGGAGGAGGCGCCGGGCGCGTGGTGGCACTCGGCCGCCGTGCGCTGGGCCGGGGCCGCCGGGGTGTTCTGGCTGGCCGGGACGCTCACCGGGTGGCTGGCTGACGTCCCCGTCGTCGCGACCTTGCTGTTCGCCGCCGCCATCGCGGCGGGCGGGTGGACGTTCGTGCCCGGCACCCTGCGGGCCCTGGCCCGCGGCAGGCTCGGCGTGGGCACCCTGATGACCGTGGCCATGACCGGCGCCGTCCTGCTCGGGGAGGTGGGCGAGGCCGCCATGCTCGCCTTCCTGTTCTCCCTGGCCGAAGCGCTGGAGGACCACGCCGTCGCCCGCACCCGCCGCGGCCTGCGCGCGCTGCTGGACCTGGTCCCCGCCCGCGCGACCGTGCTGCGCGACGGCCGCGAGGCCACCCTCGCGCCCGACGACCTGCGGGTGGGCGACCTGCTTCTGGTCCGGCCCGGGGAGCGCGTCGCCACCGACGGCACCGTGCGCTCGGGCCGCTCCACCCTGGACACCTCCACCGTCACCGGCGAGTCCGTGCCGGTGGAGGCGGCCGCGGGCACCGCCGTGTTCGCCGGGACCGTCAACGGCGGCGGCGCCCTGGAGGTCGAGGTCACCGCCCGGGTGGCCGACAACTCCCTGTCCCGGGTCGTGCACATCGTCGAACGCGAGCAGGCCCGCAAGGGCGCCGCGCAGCGCCTGGCCGCCCGGATCGCCCGCCCGCTGGTGCCGGGCGTCCTCGTCGCCGCGGCGCTGATCGCCGCGGTCGGCTCGGTGTTCGGCGATCCGGGGGTGTGGATCGAACGCGCCCTGGTGGTGCTGGTCGCCGCCTCCCCGTGCGCCTTCGCGATCTCCGTCCCCGTCACCGTGGTCGCCGCCATCGGCGCGGCCAGCAGGTCGGGGGTGCTGGTCAAGGGCGGGGCCGCCCTGGAGGCGTTCGGCACCGTCGAGGTCGTCGCCCTGGACAAGACCGGCACCCTCACCCGCAACACACCCGCCGTGGTGGCCGTCGTACCCGCCCCCGGACACACCCGCGAGGAGGTCCTCGCCGCGGCCGCCGCCCTGGAGGCGCGCAGCGAACACCCGCTGGCCGCCGCGATCCTGGCCGCCCACCCCGACCCGGTGCCCGCCCGGGACGTGGCGGCGGTGACCGGCAGCGGCCTCACCGGCACCGGCCCGGACGGGGTGCCCCTGCGGCTGGGCCGCCCCGGCTACCTCGACCCGGGACCGCTGGCCGCTGACGTGGCCCGCCTCCAGGAACAGGGCGCCACCACCGTCCTGGTCGAGGCCGGCGGCCGGGTGGTCGGCGCCGTCGCGATCCGCGACGAGCTGCGCCCCGAGGCCGTTGAGGCGGTCGCCGCCCTGCACCGCATGGGCGTGCGCACCGTCATGCTGACCGGCGACAACGAACGCACCGCCCGCGCCCTGGCCGCCCAGGTCGGCGTCGGCGAGGTCCACGCGGACCTGCGCCCCGAGGACAAGGCGGCCCTGGTCACCGACCTGCGCCGGCACGGCCCGGTGGCGATGGTCGGCGACGGCGTCAACGACACCCCCGCCCTGGCCACCGCCGACACCGGCATCGCGATGGGCGCCATGGGCACCGACGTGGCCGTGGAGACCGCCGACGTCGCCCTCATGGGCGAGGACCTGCGGGTGCTGCCCCGGGCGCTGGCCCACGCCCGCCGCGCCCGGCGGATCATGCTCCAGAGCCTGCTGCTGTCGGGCTCCATCCTGCTCGTCCTGGTCCCGCTGTCCGCGTTCGGGGTGCTGGGGCTGGCGGCGGTCGTCCTCCCCCACGAGCTCGCCGAGGTCCTGGTCATCGCCAACGGCGTCCGCGCCGGCCGCCGCCCCGCCGCCGGGGTCCCCGCCGTCGCGGCCGACCGCACCCCGGTGGTGCGCCGGTAGGCTGCCCGACACCACCGGCCCTGCACCCACATTGGAGCGGACGATGACGCATTCCCCCGGTGACCACGACGTCCCGGCCGACCTCGCCCGGTGGGGGCTGCACGCCTTCGCACTCGGGGCCCGCAGCACCCCGCACGCGGTGGTGGCCATGGACGACAACGGCGTCCTGCTCCACCACGCGCGGGGCGGCACCACCCTGGCCGAACTCCGGGCGCGCGGGGTGACCCCCTCGCAGAGCCGGCTCGAACTCCTGCGGCTGTACGGGCTCATCACGACCGACGGCGACCGGGTCACCACCGCGTTCCCCGTGGTGGGACCCGAGGCCCTCGCGCCGCTGCGGCCGCGCATCCGCCGACTGGCCGCCGACTCGCTGCCCGGGATCGGCGGCGAGGTCGCCGCGATCGCCGCGGAGCTGCGCCGACGCGGGCACACCGGACACGACTACACGGTCGTCTTCGGCCACGCCGTCGACGGACTGCTCTGGGACCGCCTCCGCGCCCGCGGCCTGGCACCGTCCACCGAACTGAGCATCGAGCGCCCCTACTGGAACGGTGCCTTCTGGGCGATCCACCCGCCCAACGAGGGCGGCGCCGGGGTGAACGAACTGCCCGGGGCCGCGGCGACACTCGTCATGGTCTGGACCCGCGACACCGCCCCGGCCCTGCGGAAGCTGTCCGGTTCCGCGGCGGTGCGGCGGCTGCTGGAGGACCCGGCCGCGCAGACCGGGATCCCGGTCCTGGCCGCGGGCGACGCCCTCCACCACCACGCGCTGGACATCGCCGAAACGATCGCTCGGACGATCGAACGCGCCGGGGAGCTGCGGGCGGCGATCCCCGACACCGACCGGCACCAGGGCGCCCTCATCCTGGCGCACGAGTTCATCTGGGCCCTCATGGAGGAACTCGTGGCGGCCGGGCACCTGGAGCCCCCCGCGGCGCTGCGCGGCCGCGAGCCCACCCCGCGGGCACTGAACGAGCAGGTGTTCCTCCGCCTCCACTGATCGGCCCGGGCGCGCACAACCCTCGTCCCCTGGGCTGTGCGGCGCCCCCGTCCCCTTTGTGAAACGCGGTGCCGTGAACACCCCGCCCCCCGTCCTGGACCGGGCGGCCGCGACCCTGGACCTCGAACGCCCGGTCGCGATCACGCTGTTCGGGGTGCTGCCGTTCGTCGGCGGGGACACCGAGGCCCGGCGGGCCTTCCTGACCCGCAATCCGTAGCCCGCGCGCCGCCCCGGTGCGGGCCCGCGCCGGTTCTGGCCGGTGGTCCGCCGCTCGCGATGGCCGCCGGGTTCCCCGGCCGGATCGCGTTCGCCTCCCCGGGGCGGCCGGGGCCCGGTCAGGGGAGCAGGCCCCCGAGGAGCAGGCCCAGGGTGGAGGCGAGCAGGCCGCCCAGGAGCATGCCCCCGGCGTACACGAACGCGGTGCCGCGGGCGCCGGTGCGCAGCAGGCGGAGCGCTTCGACCGACGCGGTACCGAACGTCGAGTAGCCGCCCAGGAACCCCACCCCGGCGACCGCCGTGAGGGCACCGGGGTGGGCGTGGGCGAGGGTGTACCCCGTCAGCAGGCCCAGCAGCAGGCAGGCGGACACGTTCACCACGAGGGTGCCCAGCGGCAGCGCGGTCCGGTTGACGGAGGCCAGCGCGGTGTCGACGAGGAAGCGGGCGGCCCCGCCCAGCCCGCCGGCCAGCGCGGTCACCAGCAGCAGGGTCACCGGTGCCCCCTTCCCGCGCGGCGCGCCACCGCCGCCACCGCGGCCACGCCCAGGCCCGCCGCGGCGACACCGGCGATAACGCTGACCAGCGCGTAGGCCGCGGCGACGGGCAGGTGCCCGGCACCGGCGAGCCGGTCGATTTCGAGCACGTAGGTGCTGTAGGTGGTGAACCCGCCGAGCACACCGGTGCCCGCGGCCAGCCGGACCCGCCTGCGCCACCCGGTGTCCTCGCCCGCGCGGGAGAGGGCCTCCAGGAGCACGCCCAGCAGCAGGCTGCCCAGGACGTTGATGCCGAAGGTCGCCCACGGCCACTGGCCCTCGGCCGCGGGGAAGGCCGTCCCCAGGCCCGCGCGCACGAAGGTGCCGACCGTGGACCCGGCCGCGACCAGCAGCGCGAAGCCGAGGATGCGCGGGCCGGGGCCGGAAACCGGTCCCGTGCGCTCGCCGTGTCCTTCCGGCCGGCCGCGCTCAGGGGCGTGCTGGTCACCGGCCGACGCCGGTGGTGTGCGCGTCATCGCCGACCCTTTCCGGGCAGGCCGGACCCGCCCCGTGAACACGGTGCAGGAACCATCAGCCGACCGGCGGTTCGGGCGGGTGCCCCGGCGGGATCCATCGCCGCCACGAGTCTATCCGGACCGCCGGCGGCCAGGGCGGAGCGAACACCGAGCCGCATGTGTCCGCCGCCCCTGCCGGGACGGCGGAGGCCCACCCCTCAGGGCCACCGCACCGCAGTAGTCAAGTTTGGCCAGTGCGATGGCCCGGTGGCGGCCATCCCCGGCGGCGTGCGGTTTCCGGGTGCCCGAACAGGGACGATGCCGGGCAGCCGGGACCCGGGGCCGGGGCTGTCCACTCCCGTTGGGCACAATGCCCCTATGGGTGGAACCGACGTCACCACGTCCGTGCTCTGGGCCGCGCTGGGCGGCCCGCCCCGCCTGGCCGAGGGGGTGTCCTACCGGGGTGCCGGGGCGGTGCTCCCCGCCCGGCTGCCGGTGCGGGAGCTGGCCCGCGCCACCGTCGGGGTGTGCTCGCTGGCCGCCGCCGAGCTGCTGGCCGCGCGCGGCGGCGCCCCCGTGCGGCCGGTGGAGGTGGACGAGGGCGCGGTGGCCACCGCGTTCGTCAGCGAACGCCACCTGCGGGTGGACGGGCGCCCGATGGTGCCGTTCGCGCCGCTGTCGGGGTTCTGGCGCACCGCCGACGGCTGGGTGCGCACCCACGCCAACTACCCCCACCACCGCGAGCGGCTGCTGGCCGCCCTGGACCTGGCCGCGGACACCGACGCCGAGACCCTGGGCCGGGAACTGGCCGGGCGGCAGGCCCGCCAGGTACAGGAGGCCGTGTACGCCGCCGGGGGCCTGGCGGTGGCGGTGGCCGACCACCCCGACCCCACCCGGCCGCCCGTGGTGGAGGAACGCCTGATGTGGGGCCCGGCCGACCGCACCCTGGGCCCCGCGGACCTGCCGGCCGCCGGGGTGCGGGTGCTCGACCTGACCCGGGTGATCGCCGGACCGGTGGCCACCCGGACCCTGGCCCTGCTCGGCGCCGACGTGCTGCGGGTGGACACCCCCCACCTGCCCGAGGACCGCGACACCCACATCGACACCGCCCCCGGCAAGCGCTCCACCCTGCTGGACCTGGGCGCACCCGCCGACCGGGCGGTGTTCGACGACCTGCTGGCCACGGCCGACGTGGTGGTCACCGGCTACCGCCCCGGGGTCCTGGACCGGTACGGGCTGTCCCCCGAGGACCTGGCCGAACGCCGCCCCGGGGTGGTCACCGCGTCCCTGTGCGCCTGGGGCTGGTCCGGCCCCCGGTCCGGGCGGCGCGGGTTCGACAGCCTGGTGCAGGCCGGGGTCGGCATCGCCGCCGTGGAGGCGGGGGAGGACGGTCGCCCCGGCGCGCTGCCCGCCCAGGCCCTGGACCACGGCACCGGGTACCTGCTGGCCGCCGCCGTGCTGCGCGCCCTCACCGACCGGGCCGCCGACGGCCGCGGCCGCGACCTGCGCCTGTCCCTGGCGGGGACGGCCGGGCTGCTGCTGCACGGCATCGAACCCGTGCCCGCGTCCGGGGGCGCCCACGACCCCGAGCGGTGGCTCACCTCCGCCGACTCCCCGTACGGCAAGCTGCGTTACGCCCGCCCGCCGATCGGCTACGCCGGGGCGCCCGACGACTGGGCGACCCCGCCCACCCGGTGGGGTGCCGACCCGCCCGCCTGGCGCTGATCCCGTATCCCGGGCTCCGGCCCCCGTGCCCTGGACCCGTGAGTCGGCCCTCTGAACCGCTTGGGGCGGCGGTGCGATCCCGTACCCCGTGCCCTGGTCCCGTACCCCGGTCCCCGGGGCGGGGCCGCGGCCCCGCCCTGCGCCCCGCCCCGCCCCGCCCCGCGCCCCGGCCGACCCCCGGGCCCGCCTCAGTACCGGTGCTCCAGCAGCGCCGCGGCGATCGCGACCTGTTCCGGTTCCAGGAGGTCCTCACCGTCCTCCACCTGCCACAGCGCGTTCTGGAGCACCCGCCCCAGCGTCCACCCCGCGGCGCGCGACCGGTCCAGCCCCAGCCGCTCGGTGAGCAGGTCGAACCGGCGCAGCACCGCCCGCGGCACGTCGCCGCGGGCCTCGATCTCCTCCCACCGGTTGGTCAGGGCCGGGAGCAGGTCGAACCCGGGGTCCCCGGCCAGCGGCTCGGGGTCGATGGCCAGCCACGGCTCCCGGTCGGCGGCCAGCACGTTGTCGTAGTGCAGGTCCCAGTGCAGCAGCCGGTCGCCGGGGGAGTCGAGGAGGTCGGCGACCGCGGCGGCGCAGGTGCGCACCAGGGCGCGGTCCTCCTCCCGGGCCAGCTCCGGAACGGCCTCGGGCACCTGGGCCACCATGGCGGCGGCAACGTCGGCGAGGGTGCGCAGCCCCGCCGGGGCGGGGACGGCGGTCAGCCGGGCCAGCAGGCCGGCGAGGATCCCCAGGGCCTCGGTGTCGTCGGGCACCGCCGACAGCGGCCGGGCGGCGTCCAGGCGCTCCAGCAGCAGGCCGCCGGTGGCCGGGTCGTGCTCCAGCAGGCGGACGGCGCCGTCGCCGTTCCAGGTGCGCAGGCCCAGGGCCGTGCCCGCGCTCTCCTCGGTGACGGGCTGGGCCTTGAGCACGGCCGGGGTGCCATCGGGGCGCAGCACCGGCAGCACCAGCCCGGCCATGCCGTTGCGGGTGGGGCCGTCGGGGCGCAGCGACCAGCGGTCCAGCAGGCCGTGGACCAGGGCGGGCAGGGCGGCGAGCCAGGCGCGGCCCTCCACGCTGGAACCGTGGGAGGCGGTCAGCGCCTCGGGAACGTCGATGTGCAGGGAAACGGGCACGGGTGGGATCTCCTTCGCGGTGGACGGTGCAGGGGTCGCAAAGGAGCCGGGCGGTGCCCGGACGCGTCCGGGCCGGGGTCAACGCATGGTCAACACCTTACGAGGTCCGGGGGGCTGGCGCGGCGGGTGTCGGAGGCTGTGGATAACCTGCGGCTCTGGAAAGTCGAGGAGTCACCATGCCCCCGCTGCACCCCGAGCTGCGCCGTATCCGCTACCTCCCCCTCCCTCCGGTCACCAGGAACACCGCGGGGCTCATGCGCTGGCTCACGTCCCGCATGCGGCCCGGCCGGGTGCCCGCGGACATGGCCGTGGAGCACCGCACGGTCCCCGGGCCGGCGGGGGCGCCGCCGGTCGAGGTGTGGGTCTACCGGCCCCGGTCGGCCACCGGCACCACCCCGGCGCTGCTGTGGGTCCACGGTGGCGGCCACCTGATCGGCCACCCGGCGCAGGACGAGAAGGGCAGCATCGCGTTCGCCCGCGACCTGGGCATCACCGTGGTCGCGGTCCGCTACCGCCTGGCGCCGCGCCACCCGGCCCCGGCCGGGCTGGAGGACGTCCACGCCGCCCTGGCCTGGATGGCCGCCTCCGCCGACGAGCTGGACATCGACCCCGAACGCATCGCGGTCGGCGGGGCCAGCGCCGGGGGCGGGCTGGCCGCCGCGCTGGCGCTGCTGTGCCACGACCGGGGCGGCCCGGCCCCGGTGTTCCAGCTGCTCGTCTACCCGATGCTCGACGACCGCACGGCGCTGCGCACCGACGTCGACACCGCCAACATGTACCTGTGGTCGCCGTCGGCCAACCGGTACGCCTGGAGTGCCCTGCTGGGCCGCGCCCCGGGTTCGGCGGGGGTGTCGCCCTACGCCGCGCCCGCGCGCCGCGCGGACCTGTCGGGGCTGCCCCCGGCGTGGATCGGGGTGGGCACCAACGACCTGTTCCACGACGAGGACGTCGCCTACGCCCGCCGCCTGGAGGAGGCCGGGGTGCCGTGCGCGCTGACCCTCGTGCCGGGCGCCTTCCACGGGTTCGAGGTGCCCTTCGCGGACACCGGCGTGGTGCGGGACTTCCGCCGGGCGCAGACCGAGGCCCTGCGCGCCGCGCTCTTCCCCCCGACCCGGTCCTGACCTGACCCGATCCCCGCGGTGCCCCCGGCCGTCGACGCCGCCGTCGCCGCCCGTTCCGGGGCCGCCGGGTCAGCGCCCCGTGATCACGCCGATGGCGGTGGCCAGCACGACCGCGTTGTAGAAGAACGCGAGGATGCCGTGGAGCATCACGTGCCAGCGCATCCGGGTGCCGACCACCGCCACGTCGGACACCGCGAACGTCGATCCCATGACGAAGGAGAAGTACAGGTAGTCGGGCATGGTCGGGTGCTCCGTGCGGGGGAACTCCAGGCCGCGTTCTTCCTCGTCGCGGGCGCGGTAGGAGCGCGCGTAGCCCGAGTGCAGCAGGATCCAGCCCAGGACCATGGTGAGGGCGCCGAAGGCGGCGATCGCCGGGCCGAGCGCGTCGTCGTCGCGGAAGTCCAGCACCAGCAGGGCGGCGCTGAGCCCGGTGAAGCCCGCCAGCACCGGGAAGACCAGGATGAACCGCTTGGGCCGCAGCACGTGCTCCCACCGGCGTCGCCGCCGGGGAGCGCCGTCGCGGGCCCCCGGCGCCCCCAGCGCGCGGCGGCGGACCGCCACCACCCCGACGGCGAGGTAGAGCAAGGCGGCCGCGTCCCACAGGAAGAGGAGGCCCAGGTCCTCCTCCGGGTCGCCGCCGAAGATGAGGAAGACCCCGAGCAGCAGGATGAACAGTTCGACCAGCCGGGTCAGGGCCAGTCCGACGAACCCGGTCCGGGCGGCGGTGGTGGTCATGCCCGCCACCCTCGCCGCCGGTCCCACCGAAGGGGAGCGGACACGCCGGGCACGGCCCCGCCGGGGCCCGCGCCGCCCTCGACCGGGCGGGCGCGGGTCAGCCGGTGAGGGTCAGCTCGAAGGAGTAGCGCGAGGCCCGGTACAGGTGGGAGCCGTGCTCCACCACCCGGCCCACGTCGTCGTAGACGGTGCGGTCCATGGTGAGCAGCGGTGCCCCCCGCCGCTCGTCCAGCGCGCGCGCCTCGGCCGCGGTGGCGCCGCGGGCGCCGATGCTCTGCGAGGCGACCTTGAGCCGCACCCCCGCCGCGCGCAGCAGCTGGTACAGCCCGTGCCCGCGCAGGGCGTCCTCGTCCAGGCGGACCAGGTCGACGGGTACGTGGTTGCGCATCAGAGCGAGCGGTTCGTCGCCGATGCGGCGCAGCCGCTCGATCGCGTACGCCCGGCCCCCCTCGGGCAGTTCCAGCACGGCCGCCACCGCCGGGGGCGGCTCCTCCACGGCCAGCCGCAGCACCTCGGTGCGGGGCTCCTCACCGGCCCGGGTGAGGTCGTCGTAGAGGCTGGACAGCTCCACCGGGCGGCGCACCCGGGGCCGCACCACCTGGGTGCCCACCCCGCGTTTGCGCACCAGCAGGCCCCGGTCGACCAGGTACTCGATGGCGCGCCGCAGGGTCGGCCGGGACAGGCCGAGCCGGTCGGCCAGCACCACCTCGTTCTCCAGGCGGGTGCCCGCGGCCAGCTCGCCCTCCAGGATGCGGCGCTCGATCTCCTGGGCCACCTGGAAGTAGAGGGGGATCGGGCTGGCACGGTCCAACGGGATCGACAGAGGCGTCTGGGTCACGGTGCCAGTGTACAGATTGACCGGAGATCATGATGTCCATATGTCTAGACAAACTCTTGACACCGGACGGGGTCGGCGTGACGATGGGGACGCCGGTGTGACGTGACGCACACCCCTCGTTCCTGAAAGGGCGCTCCATGCGCATTGGCCTCATCGGAACCGGACGCATCGGACTCTCGCACGCCGCCGCCCTGGCGGCCCGACCCGAGGTCGACGACCTGCTCCTCGCCGACCTCGACCCCGCCCGCGCCCGCGCGGCGGCCGAGCACACCGGCGCCCGGGCCGCCGACCGGGTCGAGGACCTGCTCGCCCCCGGCGCGGTCGACGCCCTCGTGGTCACCGCCGCCACCGGGGCCCACCCCGGCCTCATCCTCGCCGGTGCCGCCGCCAAGATCCCCGTCTTCTGCGAGAAACCCGTCGCCCCCACCGTCGCCGAGACCGTCCAGGTGCTCGCCGAGGTCGAACGCGCCCGGGCCCAGGTGCACATCGGCTTCATGCGCCGGTTCGACGCCGGGTACCGGCGCGCCCACCGGGCCCTGCGCGACGGCGAACTCGGCGAGCTGCACCGCGTCCACGCCACCACCTGCGACATGGCCCCGCCGCCCGCCGCCTACATCGCCGGGTCCGGCGGCCTGTTCCGCGACTGCCACGTCCACGACTTCGACATCCTGCGCTGGGTCACCGGCCGGGAGGTCGAGGAGGTCTTCGCCTACGGCGCCAACCGGGGCGCCGACTTCTTCGCCGAGTACGGCGACATCGACACCTCCGCCGCCGTGCTGCGGCTGTCCGACGGCACCCTGGCCACCCTCCAGGGGTCGAGGTACAACGGCGGCGGGTACGACGTGCGCATGGAACTGGCCGGAACACGCGCCACCCTCGCCGTCGGACTCGACGAGCGGATGCCGCTGCGCTCGGCCGAACCCGGCACCGCCTTCCCGGCGGGCGACCCCTGGGAGGAGTTCTGGTCCCGGTTCACCCCGGCATACGAGGCGGAGATCGCCGCGTTCATCGCCATGGTCCGCGACGGCTCGCCCAGCCCCTGCACGGTCGCCGACGCCCTGGAGGCGGTGCTCATCGCCGACGCCGCCGACCTGTCCCGGCGCGAGCACCGGCCGGTGCGGGTGGACGAGGTCCGGCCCTGAACCGGGACCGGCGGCCGGGAGGACGAGGAGAACCGGGAGAACGAGGAGAGGAGGAGACCGCGTGACCACCCCACCGGAAGACGGCGCACCCGTGATCGGGTCCTGCCCCACCGGCCTGCCCGCCCCCGCCGAGGTCCTCACCATGGGCCGGGTCGGCGTCGACATCTACCCCGACCAGGTCGGGGTGGGCCTGGACGAGGTCACCTCCTTCGGCAAGTACCTGGGCGGCAGCCCCACCAACGTCGCCGTGGCCGCCGCCCGCCACGGCCGCTCGGCCGCCGTCGTCACCCGGGTCGGCGACGACCCGCTGGGCCGGTTCGTCCACCGGGCCCTGGCCGGGTTCGGCGTGGACGACCGGCACGTGCGCGCCGTCCCGGGCACCGCCACCCCCGTCACCCTGTGCGAGATCTTCCCGCCCGACGACTTCCCCCTGTATTTCTACGGCCGCGACCCCGCCCCCGACCTGCTCATCGACGCCGCCGACCTGGACGCCGACGCCATCGGCGGGGCCGGCCTGTTCTGGGTCACCGGCACCGGCCTGTGCCGCGAGCCCTCCCGCACCGCCACCCTGGAGGCCCTGCGGATCCGGGGCCGCCGCGGCCACACCGTCCTGGACCTGGACCACCGGCCGATGTTCTGGGACTCGCGCGAGGAGGCCCGCGCCCAGGTCGCCCGGGCCCTGCCCCTGGCCACCGTGGCCTGCGGCAACCTCGACGAGTGGGAGGTGGCCGTGGGCACCCGCGACCCCGGCGAGGCCGCCCGCCGCGGCCTGGACCTGGGCCTGGAGACCGCCGTGGTCAAGCAGGGACCCGAGGGGGTGCTGGTCGCCACCGCCGCCGCCACCCACCGCGAACCCCCGATCCCGGTGGAGGTCGTCAACGGCCTGGGCGCCGGGGACGCCTTCGGCGGCGCCCTGTGCCACGGGCTGCTCTCCGGCTGGGGGATCGCCGAGACCGTCCGGTTCGCCAACGCCGCCGGGGCCATCGTCGCCTCCCGCCTGTCCTGCTCCGACGCCATGCCCACCACCGCCGAGGTCCACCGCCTGCTCGCGGAGCCGGTGCCCGCCGACCGGGGGCCCGCCGATGGAGAGCCCGCCGACCGCGGGCCCGCGGGGGAGGCCCCGTGATCGCCGACCGCTACCGCGACCTGGTCGCCACCCGGGTCCACCGCCCCGACGCCATCGCCGAGGCGGCCGCCGGCCGGGCCCGGCCCACCTCCCCGGTCGGGCCCACCGGGCGGGTCCTCATCATCGCCGCCGACCACCCGGCCCGCGGCGCCCTGGCCACCGGCGGCCGCCCGCTGGCCATGGCCGACCGCGTCGACCTGCTCGACCGGCTGTGCACCGCCCTGGCCCGACCCGGGGTGACCGGGGTGCTGGCCACCGCCGACCTCGTCGAGGACCTGCTGCTGCTCGGCGCCCTGGACGGCAAGTCCGTGTTCGGGTCCATGAACCGGGGCGGCCTGGCCGGGGCCGACTGGGAGGTCGACGACCGCTTCACCGGCTACACCCCCGACGGCCTGGTCCGCGCCGGGCTCCAGGGCGGCAAGATGCTGCTGCGCCTGGACTACGCCGACGGCCGCACCGCCCCCGTCCTGGAGCACTGCGGCCGGGCGGTGAGCCTGCTCAACTCCGCCCGCCTGGTGGCCATGGTCGAACCCTTCGTCTCCCGGCGCAGCGGCGGCGTACTGCGCAACGACCTGTCCACCGAGGCGGTGGCCCGCGCCGCCGCGATCGCCTCGGGACTGGGCGACTCCTCCGCCCGCACCTGGCTCAAACTGCCGGTGGTGGACGGCATGGAACGCGTCGCCGCCGCCAGCACCCTGCCCGTGGTCCTGCTGGGCGGCGAGGTCACCGCCGACCCCGGGGCCGCCTACGAGCGCTGGGCCAAGGCCCTGACCCTGCCCACCGTCATCGGGCTGACGGCGGGCCGTTCACTCCTGTACCCGGCCGACGACGACGTCGAGGCCGCCGTCGACACCGCAGTGGGGCTCCTGTGACA
>NZ_JBJJBV010000519.1:0-1416 GCF_045446735.1 Nocardiopsis protaetiae | reverse complement strand
CCCGCCCCCGCCGATGCGGGACACCACCGCCGGATCAGGGCGCGGTGAGCCTGCGCACCGCCGCCACGATCGTCTCCCGGTACTGCTCCTGCGGCACCAGGTCGCGGAGCCCGTCGCCCTCGCGCTGCCACATGTTCATGATGGTCAGCAGCAGCGCCAGGATCTGCCCCGCGCTCAGCCGGTCGGTCACCGTGCCCCGCCGCTGGGCGTCCTCGATGGCGGCGACCTTCTCCGCCATCGACCGCTCCACGGAGGGCCGCTTCTCGGCGGTGGCCCCGCGTTCGAGCGTGTACCAGGCGATGAACCGCATGACGTCCGGGTGCTCCTGGTTGCCGTCGTACAGCCGGCCCGCGTACGCGCCCAGATCGTCCGCGGTGATCGGGATCGCCTCGACCGTCTGGGCGACGATGGCGTCGTAGACCGCGTCGAACAGCCCGTCCTTGTTGGTGAAGTAGGTGTACACCAGCCCCGCGCTGACACCGGCCCGTTTGGCGAGGCGGTCCATCCGCGCCCCCGAGATGCCGTACTCGGCGAACTCGGCCAGGGCCGCCAGGAGCAGCCGCTGCTTCTTGGAGGTCGTTTCCTTGTCGCTCATGGTCCCCTCATTCTGAATGAACGTTCGATTGTCCACCGCGGGGGGTCGTGCGCGTCAAGCGGCGACGCGGTCGGCACCGGTGTCCGCGCCGGTGACGGGCGCGGTCCGGCCGAAGGGGCGCCGGTCGGGCGCCCCGGGGCGGGTCAGGGGGTGAAGCGCGCGCCGGTGAGGCGCTCGCTCTCCTCCCACAGCAGGCGGCCCTCGGCCGGGTCGTCGGCGCCGCGCGGCAGGGCGACCGTGCGGGGCGTGCCGGAGGTCTGGTCGCGCCCGGCGGGGCCGAGGAAGGCGCCGGAGGCCACGCCGGGCGCGGTCGCCGCGTACAGCGACGGCCGGGCCGCGCCCTCGGGTGAGCCCATGAGCAGGTGTTCGGCCACCGTGGTGAACGCGCGGCCCAGCGGGCCGCCGGTGTGCCTCTGCAGGTCGGTGATCGCCGCCCCCGGGTGGACGGACACGGCGGTGACCGGGGTGTCGGCCAGGCGGCGGGCCAGCTCCAGGGTGAAGACGACGTTGGCGCGCTTGGACTTGGCGTAGGCGCCCATCGGCCGGTACCCGGTCTCGCTCATGAGGTCGGTGAGGCGGCCCGAGCGCCAGGTCGCGGCGATGGCGCTGACGGTGACGACGCGGGCGGCCGGGGCGCGCAGCAGGGCGGGCAGGAGCCCGGCCGTGAGGGCGAAGTGCCCTAGGTGTATTGACCTGAGAGGTTAGGTACGCGGGAAGCGGGAGGGCCGCTGATCGCGGTGTGGAACCGGTGGTGATTGTAGTGGTGCAACCACCCCGTGAACGCCTCCCGCTTCTCGCTCTCGCTGGTGTAGGGGCGGGCG
>NZ_JBJJBV010000518.1:0-1425 GCF_045446735.1 Nocardiopsis protaetiae | reverse complement strand
GCCTCGACGTGCTTGGAGTCCCGGACGGCCGCCCCGCAGGGCAGATCGGCGACCTCGAAGCAATCAGGCCCTTGACCGCTGTAGCTGCTCTTCCGGAAGTCCGTGGGGATGTGTGCGACTTCGACGCAGTTCTGTCCGTGTCCGCTGTAGCTGCTCTTCTGAAATACGAGCTCGTTGTTCATCATTCGCTCTCTAGGGACTGGAGGACTTCAGCGATGAATCTCGCAGACTGGGCTGTGCTCATCGCTGAGCCCTGAGCATCACCGAAGGTAACAGTATGAGGCTCTACCTCTTCTGGTTCTTCCAAGAAGAGCCCTTCTACGGCCGTCTCGATGTACACGATGGAGAGGTCGCGTGGGTCGGGAAAGTCGAGGATGACGAAAGGGGCGACCAGAGCCGCGTGGGAACCAGCAGAGAAGGGCAGCACCTGCACGTCCACGTTGGGCAGCCTGGCCATGTGGAGAAGGTGCCGTAACTGTGCGGCCATGACGGTGGGGCCGCCGATCACACGACGTAAGGCAGCTTCGTCCAGGACGACTCGAAGTCGTGCCGGGTTGATCCGAGTCAGGATCTGGCGCCGTTCCATCCGTGCGTCCACCCTGCGTTGGAGAGCAGCGGGCTCGCTGTAACGTCCTCCTTGGAACAGAGCCGTCGTGTACTCGGGCACTTGAAGCAGACCGGGGATGACCGAGGACTCGAACGTTCGGATGGTGGACGCTTCGGACTCGAAGTCCGGGAGGGACTGAGGGCCGAACACCTCACGGTACTTGGACCACCAGCCGCGCACTTTGGCGTCTTTGGCGAGAGCGTGCAGAGCTTCTCGTTTGTCCGGTGCGGTGATCTGATACAGGTCCATCAGCTTGTCGAGGTCGCCGGGCTTCACCGTTTGGGTCTCGGCGTTCTCGATCTGACTGAGCTTTCCGGCTGCCCACTTCAGAGACTTGGCCACTTGGGTCGTGGTGAGGCCGGACTCGGCCCGGGCGCGCTTGAGTTCAGCGGAGAGGCGTCGGCGACGGAGCGTGGGACTGTGGGGAGTTGCCATAGGAGAAGTCTAGGACATCTTGGATGAGATTCATGAATCGACGTTGACTTTTCTGAATCTCATATTTTATGGTGAGGATGTGGTCGGTGATCGGCTCCTCACCGAGGGTGGGTGAGGGGTCGTTGCTGGTCAGGCTACGCCGTGGCCGTCCCCCGCGTCCGGCGAACGCGCAAGTTCGGTGCGCGTTCGGGCGTATCGGCCGGGTTCGTTGAAGGTTCCCTGTTCGCTTGTATCGAGGAGTGTCTTCGTCATGCTCGCAATCGTTCCCTCGCCCCCGCCGATGCCCTCGCTGCCGCAGGTGACCCTGCCGCTGGGGGAGCTGGTGCCGCGGCGGTGCCGGCACTACTTCAACCCCCACGCCCGTCGGCCGCACTACAAGGTGC
>NZ_JBJJBV010000517.1:0-1475 GCF_045446735.1 Nocardiopsis protaetiae | reverse complement strand
AGCAATCCTGACCGAACCATGTCTGGCTCAATCAAAGGAACCTCGCACACTCTGCCGGTCTCACCGACCGGTTCGTGTGACGGGGCCAAAACAAACTTGGCTTAAAGAAAATCGAACACGCGCTGTTGAGTTCTCAAGAAGCAACCGCACTTCCCGTACAAGCCCCGGACCGTGAAGGTCCGTGTTGCTCTTCCGTGGAAGGCGTCTGCGTTTCCGCTTTGTTGTGTCTTCACTTTATCAGCGTTTCCGTGTCCCGCCAAACCGGCGTTTTCCGGAACCTTCTGATTTGAGTGAAGGCCTCGCCCCGCTGTTTCCTTTGGGGCACTCTCCGAGTTTACATGTCCGCAGCACTGCTTCGGACCGCTGAATTTCGGAGAGAAGAAGATGACCGGCTCGCCCGCTTTCGCGTTCGTTTCGCTCGGTCCGTGCCCCTTCAGGTCTTGGACCTGTCGGAGGCGACTCGGAGAACATTACCCCTCGCCCCGCACCGACGCAAACGGTCGCTGGCGTGGCCTGGGTCACATTCGCCCCGGGGCGAAGGCGTTCGGGTCAGGTCAGGCAGAACTCGTTGCCGTCGTACAGCGTCTCCACGTGTGACGCGCCGAGAGAGACCAGGCGTTCGCACTTGAGTGCGGAGAGGCGACCCGCACACCCGGTTCTTGGCGGTCTTCCCCCCGGGAACGCGCTGGAAGTACAGGCGCGATCCCTCTCCTGCGGGGTCGACGAGGCGCACCAGGCGTCCTGTTTTCGGGGGGCAGGGAGTTCCTGTAGTCCTCCCAGGTGGCGAACTCACCCGGCAGGGCAGGATGTACCCCAGCGCCTCGCACCAGTCGATGGCATCCGAGCACCCTAGTTGAGGAGGCGGCCGGAGCCCGTGCCCGGAGCCGTGTAGAGCCACTCGACCTCCAGGTTCACCGCGGAGACCGTCGCCGGGGAGTACGACACCAGGGCCTCGTTGCCCACGAACGCCGCCGCCAGCTGGGCGATGGTGGGGTTGTGGCCCACCACCAGGAGGGTGCGCACCTGCGGGTCGACGTAGGTGATCAGCTCGACCAGGGAGTCCACGCCGGCGGTGTACGCGGATTCGGAGTAGTCGATCTCCGGAGTGGTGCCCAGGATCTCCAGGACGCCTTCGAGGGTCTGGCGGGTGCGCTTGGCCGCGGAGCAGATCACGTGGTCCGGGGTGAGCCCCTCCTCGGCGAGGAGGCGGCCGACCTTGCGGGCCTGGTCGTGGCCGCGGTCGGTGAGGGCGCGGTCGTAGTCGATGACCCCGTAGCCGGTCTCGGCCTTGGCGTGGCGGAGCAGGAGGAGCGTGCGGTCGGTCATGACGCGAGCACCGTCGCGACAATGGCGAGCAGGGCCATGAACCCCACCATCACCCCCACGATGACCGCCAGACCCTTCATTCCCGACATGCGTCCCCCTGAATACGTTCTTCGTTCCCACCAGGGTAGGAGGGGCCGCCGGGTACTCCC
>NZ_JBJJBV010000516.1:0-1480 GCF_045446735.1 Nocardiopsis protaetiae | reverse complement strand
TCGCACTGCCCCGGCTCGCACGATCCCGGCTCGCACGATCCCGGGTCGCGCGGTCCCGGTCGGCCGTCCCGAGGAGTGGACGCCCGGGAACGAACGGTGCACGCGATCGACACGAAACAGTGACGATTCGCCTACGCACCCCCACCCCGACCTGCCGTGCTCCGGGGTGCGCCGATTAGGATGCAGACGTCCCCGGCCGGTGGCAGACCCGCCGGCCGCCCCGGCGCATCAGAGCCGGGGCCACCTGGAGACACCAGGGCCCGCCCCGCCCCCACTCCCCCGTTCTCGCCCGCGGTTCGGTGGCCACGGGCGGCGCGCCCTGCCCGTGTGAACGTCACCGGCGTCCCTTTCGACCCGACTTCGGAAAGTCACACGAACCCACAGACGCCGACACGCGTCCCAGACAACACGTCAACACATCATCCGGGCGAGGGGAGCCATGAGCGAAAACGGTCCTTACAACCAGCCACCGCAGAACCCGTACGGCGGCGACGGCACGGGAGGCCAGCCTCCCTACGGCCCGCCGGGCGGTCCCTACGGCGACCCCCACACCGGTGGGCAGCCGGGCTACGCGCCGCAGGGCGCGTACACGGGCGGACAGCCCGCCTACGGTCCCCCCGGCGGCTACCCGCCGCCGCAGCCGCCCAAGAGCGGCGGCAAGGCCGCCCTGTGGGTGGTCATCGGTGGCGGCGCGGTGATCGTCGTCCTCGTGGTCGCGCTCATCATCATGCTCGCCACCAACCGCAACGACCCGGGCGGCAACGTCGCGGACCCGCCGCAGGTCAGCCCCGAGGCCTCCGAGCCGGCCAGCGAGCCGGAGGAGCCGGTCGAGGAGCCCGCGGGCGGCGGCGGCCCGGCGGGCGAGCCCCCCTACACGCTTCCGATCGAGCCCTGCGAGGCCCTGACCGACCGCGTGGCCGAGGGCCTGCTCATGGCCCAGGACGGCTCCAAGAGCACCAGCGACAACCGGTCCTCCTGCTCCGACATCAGCGGTGCCGCCCCCGCGGGCAACCCGGACACCATGTTCGGCACCTACGACGTCGAGTACTCGACCCCCTACGCCGGTTCGGACTCCATCGAGGGCGCCAAGAGCGACTTCCAGGACGCCCTCTCCAACGCCCGCGGCCAGGGCTCGTACTCCCTGTACGACTCCGAGCACCTGGACGTGGACAAGGAGATCGCGCTGGGCGACGAGGCCGTCTACATCACCACGAAGTACGACTGGCTCGGCCAGCCCGTCCCCACGGCCATCGTGTTCATCCGCTCGGGCAACGTGAACATCGAGGTCACGTACACCATGGCGGCGGGCTTCAGCGCCTCCGACGCCGACGTCGAGAAGTTCACGCTCCCCGACGACATCGAGCAGACCATGCTCTACGCCGGTGAGGACGCCCTCGCCCTGCTCGGCGCCGGCTGACCCCGGACCCCCGGGCACCGGAGAAGGAACAGACAGGACGGAGGGGCCGCGGCGAACGCCGCG
>NZ_JBJJBV010000515.1:0-1516 GCF_045446735.1 Nocardiopsis protaetiae | reverse complement strand
GAGTCCTTCGCCACCTACGCCAGCGTGTACTGCCAGGCCAACGCCACCAAGTGGACGGACGCCTGGACCACGTTCGCGAACGTGGAGAAGGCCTGGGCGCTGCGCCAGGACCAGCTGCCCTCCACCCACCCGATCGCCGCCGACATGGTCGACATCCAGGCGGTCGAGGTGAACTTCGACGGCATCACCTACGCCAAGGGCGCCTCGGTGCTCAAGCAGCTGGCGGCGTACGTGGGCGTGGACGCGTTCTTCGCGGGCGTGCGCGCCTACTTCCAGGAGTTCGCCTTCGGCAACACCGAGCTGAAGGACCTGCTCAAGCACCTGGAGGCGGCCTCGGGCCGGGACCTGTCGGGCTGGTCGCGCGAGTGGCTGGAGACCACCGGCGTCAACACGATGCGCCCGGACTTCGAGGTGGACGCGGACGGGAACTTCACCTCGTTCGCGGTGCTCCAGGAGGCGGCCCCCGAGCACCCGACGCTGCGCTCGCACCGGCTGGCGATCGGCCTGTACGACCGCACCGACGAGGGGATCGTGCGCCGCGACCGGGTGGAGCTGGACGTCAGCGGCGCCCGCACCGAGGTGCCGGAGCTGGTCGGCAGGGCCCGGCCGGACCTGGTCCTCATCAACGACGACGACCTGACCTTCACCAAGATCCGGCTGGACGAGCGGTCCCTGGAGACCGTCGTGACGGGCATCGGGAGCATCCGGGAGTCGCTGCCGCGGGCACTGGCCTTCGGCGCCGCCTGGGACATGACCCGCGACGGCGAGATGCCCGCCCGCGACTACGTGGAGCTGGTCGTCTCCGGCATCGACGGCGTGGACGACGTCACGGTCGCCCAGACGCTGCTGCGCCAGGCGGTCTCGGCCCTGCACAACTACGCCGACCCGGCGTGGCGCCCGTTCGGCTTCGAGAAGCTGTCGGAGCGCCTGCGCGAGCTGCTGACGGCCGCCGAGCCCGGCGGCGACCTACAGCTGGCCTACGTCAACGCGCTGGCCTCCAGCGCGGTCGGCGACGCCCACCTGTCCCTGCTCCAGGGGCTGCTGGACGGCGCGATCACCGTGGACGGCCTGGTGGTGGACACCGACCTGCGGTGGACGCTGCTGCGCCGCCTGGTCGCCACCGGCAAGGCGGGCGAGGCGGAGATCGACGCCGAGCTGAAGAACGACCCGACGGCGGCCGGGCAGCGGCACGCCGCCGGTGCGCGGGCGGCGGTCCCGAGCGCGGCGGCCAAGACCGCGGCCTGGGACCGGATCGTGGGTGAGGAGCTGGCCAACGCCGAGTTCCGGTCGGTGCTGCTGGGCTTCGTCGAGCCGGGCCAGGCCGACCTGTACCGGCCGTTCGTGGACCGGTACTTCGCGCAGCTGGCCCCGGCCTGGGAGAAGTGGACCGGCGAGTTCGCCCAGACCTTCGCCGAGTTCATGTACCCGGCCGGTCTGGTGGAGGAGGAGACGATCGAGCGCACCGACGCCTACATCGCCGAGAACTCCCCCGCCCCCGCGCTGAAGCGCCTGCTGG
>NZ_JBJJBV010000514.1:0-1521 GCF_045446735.1 Nocardiopsis protaetiae | reverse complement strand
GCCGCGGCCGGTCAGGCCGCGGCGCACGTCGGGTCGGGGGCGACGGCGGGGCCGTTGCCGATGAGTCCGAAGGAGGTGGTGGCGCCCGCGGCGAGGACGCCGTTGTAGGCGGCGTTGCGGGCGGTCACGGTGCCGCCGGAGGCGGTGAGGTCGGCGTTCCACGCCTGGGCCACGGTCTGTCCGGAGGGCGCGGTCCAGGTGACGGTCCAGCCGCCGAGGGCGCTGTGCGCGGTCACCTCGATCTCGGCCTGGAAGCCGCCCGTCCACTCGTTGGTGATGCGGAACTCCGCGGTGCACTCGCCCGCGGGCGGCTCGGTGGGCTGCTCGGTCGGCGGGTCCGTGGGCGGGCCGGTGGGGTCCGGCGGGTCGGTGGGCCCGCCCCCGCCGCCGTACACCGGCGCCTCCACCGACGTCTCGCCGATGCCGTCGGGCCCGTGGAAGATCCGCTCGCCCCACGGGGTGAGCCGGGTCGGGTCGAACCCCTCGACCATGTCGAGGTACTCCACTCCCCCGCCGTTGCCGCTCCACGACCAGCCGATGTAGCCCAGCCCCAGCCGCCGGGTGTGCTCCATGATCGCGTCCTCGTCGGGGTTCCCGTCGCTGTGGTCGTGGCCGAACTCGCCGACGATCAGCGGCAGCCCCGCGTTCGCGAAGTGCTCCAGGTAGGAGACGACCGTGGACTCCTGCTCGTACACGCCGTACATGTGGATGGAGAAGACGGTGTTGGCGTCCGCGGCCGCCACCAGCGGCGCGTCGCGCCGCATGATGCCCTGCCAGTCCTGGCCCCAGTTGGGCGCGTCCACCACGAGCGTGTGGTCGAACCCGGCGGCGCGCAGCCGCCCGATGGCGTCGATGGTGTCGTCGGCCCAGCCCTGGTTGACGGACTCGTTGTTGCCGTAGGGCTCGTTGCCGATGTTGACGAGGACGTGGTCCTCCTCGCCCTCCAGCACGTCCTGGATCCGCAGCCAGTAGTCGACGGCCTGGTCGAGGGTGGCGGCCCCGGACTGCTCGCCGTAGCCGGTGGTGTCGTGGACTTCGAGCATGCAGATCAGCCGGTTGGCCTTGCACAGCGCCACCACGTTGGCGACGTCGGCGGGCCCGTTCTCGTCCCAGCGGTCGCCGCTGCTCAGGACGACGCGGACGGTGTTGGCGCCCAGGGCCTTGAGGTCGGCGAAGGAGCCGGTCTCCTGGAGGTACCAGGTGTGGGCGTGGCTGGCGCCGCGGATGAGGAAGTCGTTGCCGGCGGCGTCGACCAGCCGCCCGTTCTCGACCCGGAACCCGGTGTCGGCGCGCGCGGCGGTCGGGGCGAGGGCGAGCACGGCGGCGACCAGGGCGAGGGTCAGCGTCAGGGCCGCGCCCAGGGCCAGGGCGGTGCGGGGGTTCGGTGTTCGGGGGCTCGGTGTTCGCGGATGCATACGGTCTCCAGGGGGTTCGGGGAAGAGGGGTTTCGGGGGACGGGGGTTCGGCAGGTCCGGGGTGGAGCCCCGGGGGCCGGGTGGAGGAGGTCCGGCCCCCGGGACG
>NZ_JBJJBV010000513.1:0-2279 GCF_045446735.1 Nocardiopsis protaetiae | reverse complement strand
CCCTCCGTGTTCCCCTCGTGGTGGTGGGGGAGAGGGGACGCCCTGCCGACCGCTCGGATGAGAGCGTCCCCGGTCTGTGGTGGTCAGCCGCGGCTCTGCGCCCACCGGCGCTCCAGCTCCGCGGTCCCGGCCGCGGTCAGCGACCCGTACACGTGCAGGCGGGCGATGCCGCCGTCGGGGAAGACGTCGGTGCGCACGTGCGTGGCGGTCACCGGGGCGTCCGGCACGAACCGGTGGATGCCGTCCGGCTCCAGCCGGGTGCGGCCCACGATCTCGAACCACGCCTCCGGGTCGGCCCCCTGCGCGTCGCGGCCCAGGATCGTCACCCATCCGGCCGAGTTGCCCTTGTAGTAGGAGGTGTCCAGCTCCAGCGCGCGGATCTCGCCCTGCGCGGCCAGCCGGAAGCGCACCCAGTCGTTGCCGGTGTCGCGGCGGCGCCGGTTCTCCCACCCGTCGTCCATCTTGTGCGAGCGGCCCGGCGCGATGATGTTCTCGGGCGAGGAGTAGAACCGGTCCGAGGCGTCCTCCACCGCGCCGCCGTTGAGCAGCGCCACCAGGTCGAAGGAGCCCAGCGCGGCCAGCCAGGCCGGGTCGGCGACCGGCTCGCCGTACACGCGCAGGCGGGCGATGCCGCCGTCGGGGAACTGCTTGACCCGCAGGTGGGTCCAGCGGCGCTCGCCGGTCACCGCGAACCCGTTGGCGGCGTGCCCGTACACCGGGGTGCGCGCCACCAGCCCGGTCCACTCGGCCTTGAGCAGCTCGTCCGTGGTGGGGGTGCCCTCCACGTGGGCGGCCTCCACGCTCACCTCGGTGGGGTGGTTGCCGCGGAAGTGCGCGGTGTCCACGACCAGGCCGCGGATCACCCCGGGCAGGGCGAGGCGGACCAGGGCCCAGTCGTGGTCGTCGGCCGACGGGTGGGGGCTGTCGGCGGCCGGGCCGCGGCGGCGCCGGGTCTCCCAGCCGTCCATGACCTTGCCCTTGTGCCCGAAGGCGTGCGGGTCGAACTCGGCGGGTTCGGGCCGCAGCAGGTTCTCCCGGTGGGCGAAGAACTCGTCGTTGGCGGCGACCACGGCGCCCCCGAGCCTGCGGTCCGCGAGGTCCACCAGGCCGTCGAGGTCGAGGTCGGCGGGCCGGTAGTCGGCGTAGGGGTCGCCGCCGGAGTAGGGGCGGGCGTTGTAGGCGCGCGGATCGAAGTCAGGGGTGGTGCTCATGGTCCTCCTGCCGGGTGCGGTGTCGTTCGGACACCTTCAGACTGGCAGCAGGAACCGGTCATTTCCAGCGAAACTTTTCGATCATCATGTTCATTCGAACTGAACATTCGAGGTGGCGAGGGCGGCCGCCCGGTCCACCAGCGCCCGCAACGCCACCGCGATCTGCGGCCGCTCCCGCGACCCGGCCCGCACCGCCCACACCACGTGCCGCCGCGGCCGGTCCTCGTGCAGCACCCGCAGCGCCACCCCGGGCGCGTCCCCGGTGGCGGCCAGCCGCGGCACCAGCGCCACCCCGAGCCCGGCGGCGACCATGTCCAGGATGGCCCGCCAGTCCGAGGCCACGTGCGCCTGTTCGGGGACGAACCCGGCCTGGGCGCAGGCCGCCACCGTGATGTCCCGCCAGGGGCCGTCGGCGCCGTAGATCCACGGCTCGCCGGCCAACTCGCGCAGGCGCAGCGCAGGGGTCCCGGCCAGCCGGTGCCGGGCGGGCAGGGCGGCGTCCATGGGGTCGGTGAGCAGCTCGGCGCGCTCGAACCGGTCGTCGCGCCCGGTCGGGGCCTGGGCGGCCAGCGACAGGCCGATGTCGATCTCCCCGGCGGCCAGCAGGTCGTACACCTCCGACGCCTCGGCCTGGTGCACCCGCACCGTCAGCCCCGGGTGGGCGTCGCGCACCGCGCTCAGCGCGGGCACCACCAGCCCGGGTACGGCGGTGGCGAACGCGCCCACCCGCACCGTCCCGGCCCCGCCCCGGGCGAACCCGTCCAGCTCGGCCTCGGCCCGCTCCAGCTGGGCCAGCACGATGTCGGTGTGCCGCAGCAGCACCCGGGCGGCGTCGGTGAGCCGCACCCGGCGCCCGTGCGGCTCCAGCAGCTCCACCCCCACCTGCCGGGACAGCGCGGACAGCTGCTGGGAGACGGCGGAGGGGGTGGTGCACAGGGCCTCGGCGGTGGCGCGCACCGTCCCGACCCGGTCGAGGGTGCGCAGCACGCGCAGCTTGCGCAGGTCCCAGTCGGTCATGGTCTCAGGCATACCATTCGGCTCCGGTGAACAGAAACGGGAAAGCGGCGG
>NZ_JBJJBV010000512.1:0-1614 GCF_045446735.1 Nocardiopsis protaetiae | reverse complement strand
GGCCCGCACCCCGTCCGGGTCCCGCCCCGAACCGCGCACCGACCGCTCGTAACGGTTGTGTTTCGGGGTGACTTTCGTCGATTGACACAAGGTGTCCGGTCTGCTTGTTTTATGGGAGCGCTCCCATACGCGATGTCCCCTCGTCCTGGAAGGTGCGTACCGAACAAGTGAGCAACCGCAGCGATTTCCCTGAGGACTTCCTCTGGGGGGCGGCCACCGCCTCGTTCCAGATCGAAGGCGCCACCACCGCCGACGGCCGAGGCCGCAGCATCTGGGACACCTTCGCCGAGACCCCCGGCAAGGTCCTGGGCGGCGACACCGGCGACCCCGCCGACGACCACTACCACCGCTACGCCGAGGACGTCGCGCTCATGAGCCGGCTGAACCTGGGCGCCTACCGGTTCTCCATCGCCTGGCCCCGCATCCTCCCCGAGGGCGGCGGCAAGGTCAACCAGGCCGGGCTCGACTTCTACAACCGCCTGGTCGACACCCTGCTGGAGGCCGGGATCCAGCCCTGGGCCACCCTCTACCACTGGGACCTGCCCCAGGTCCTGGAGGACGCCGGCGGCTGGCCCGCGCGCGACACCGCGTACAGGTTCCGCGACTACGCGCAGGTCGTGGCCGACTCCCTCGGCGACCGCGTGTCCAACTGGATGACCATCAACGAGCCCTGGTGCTCGGCCTTCCTCGGCTACGAGAACGGCCACCACGCGCCCGGCCACCGCGACCCCGCGGCCGCCCTGGCCGCCTCGCACCACCTGCTGCTCGGGCACGGCCTGGCCGCCGAGGCCATCCGCTCCACCGGCCACCCCTCCCGGGTCGGCCTCGCCCACAACCAGGCGGTCATCCGGCCCCACGGGCCCAGCGCGGCCGACGCCCGCTCCGCCCGCCGGGCCGACGGGGTGCGCAACCGCATCTTCACCGACCCGCTGCTCAAGGGCGGCTACCCGGCCGACGTGCTGGAGGACCTGGCCTCGGTCAGCGACTTCTCCTTCATCGCCGACGGCGACCTGGAGATCACCTCGGCGCCGCTGGACTTCCTCGGGATCAACTACTACTCGCCCGAGTTCGTCGCCGCCTCCGCCAAGGGCCTGGACCCGGCGCTGGTCAGCGGCGAGGGCGGGGCCTGGCTCGGCGCCGAGCCCGAGGAGGTGCACGTCTCGCAGGGGCTGCCCGTCACCCACATGGGCTGGGAGATCGACCCCACCGGCCTGTACGACGTGCTGCTTCGCCTGTCCGGCGAGGCCGGCGGGATCGACCTGTACGTCACCGAGAACGGCTGCGCCTTCGAGGACACCGTCACCGGGGACGGGCGGGTCCACGACACCGACCGGCTCGACTACTACGAGGGCCACCTGAGGGCCGCCAAGGAGGCGATCCACGCCGGGGTGCCCCTGCGCGGATACTTCGCCTGGTCGCTTCTGGATAATTTCGAGTGGGCATGGGGATACTCCCGCCGCTTCGGAATCGTGCACGTCGACTACGACACGCAGGTGCGCACGGTCAAGGACAGCGGCGAGTGGTACTCCCGTCTGGCGGCCACGGGACGGTTCCCGGAGCGCTAGAAAAGGCAGGCCGTCCCCGAACCGGGGACGGACGACCGAGGCCGCCGCG
>NZ_JBJJBV010000511.1:0-1628 GCF_045446735.1 Nocardiopsis protaetiae | reverse complement strand
CCCTCGGCTACCGCGAGCCGCTGAACAAGAACGAGGAGAACAAGAAGAACGACGACGGACTCCACGTCCGCGATCGGATCATCAACATCTACTCCAAGCGGGGGTTCGACTCGATCGATCCCGCCGACCTGCGCGGCCGTTTCCGGTGGTTCGGCCTGTACACCCAGCGCGCCCCCGGCATCGACGGCGGCAAGACCGCGGTCCTGGAGCCGGAGGAGCTGGACGACCGCTACTTCATGCTGCGGGTGCGCATCGACGGAGGCCAGCTGTCGGTGGCCCAGCTGCGCGCCGTCGCCGGGATCTCCCGCGACTTCGGCCGCGACACCGCCGACATCACCGACCGGCAGAACGTCCAGTACCACTGGATCCGGGTCGAGGACGTGCCGGAGATCTGGGAGCGGCTGGAGTCGGTGGGCCTGTCCACCACCGAGGCCTGCGGTGACACCCCCCGTGTCATCCTGGGCTGTCCGCTGGCCGGGGTCGCCGAGGACGAGGTGCTGGACGCCACCCCCGAGGTCTTCCAGGTCTACGAGGACCACATCGGCAGCCCTCTGTACTCCAACCTGCCGCGCAAGTTCAAGTCGTCCATCTCGGGCTGCTCGGTGTACTGCACCAACCACGAGATCAACGACATCGCGTTCGTGGGCGTGCGCAACGAGGCCGGCGAGGCTGGCTACGACCTGTTCGTCGGCGGCGGGCTGTCCACCAACCCGATGTTCGCCCAGCGGCTGGGCACGTTCGTGCGCCCGGACCGGGTGAGCGAGGTGTGGGCGGGGGTCTGCGCGATCTTCCGCGACTACGGGTACCGGCGGCTGCGCACCCGCGCCCGGATCAAGTTCCTCATCAAGGACTGGGGCGCGGAGAAGTTCCGGCAGGTGCTGGAGGAGAAGTACCTGGGGTACGCGCTGCCCGACGGCCCGGCCCCGGTGCTGGACCAGGGCCTGCGCCGCGACCACGTGGGCGTGCACCGCCAGCGCGACGGCAGGTTCTACGTGGGGTTCGCGCCCAAGGTGGGCCGGGTCTCGGGCACGTCGCTGGACCGGATCGCCGACATCGCCGAGGCGCACGGCTCCGACCGCGTCCGCACGACCGCCGACCAGAAGCTCGTCATCCTCGACATCGAGGGGGACCGGGTCGAGTCGATCACCGCGGCCCTGGAGGCGGAGGGCTTCCAGGTGCACCCCAGCACGTTCCGCCGCCAGACCATGGCCTGCACCGGCATCGAGTTCTGCAAGCTCGCGATCGTGGAGACCAAGGACCGGGCGGCGACCCTCATCGACGAGCTGGAGAAGCGGCTGCCCGACTTCACCGACCCGCTGACCATCAACGTCAACGGGTGCCCGAACTCGTGCGCGCGCATCCAGGTCGCCGACATCGGCCTCAAGGGCCAGCTGGTGATGAACGACCGCGGCGAGCAGGTGGAGGGCTACCAGATCCACCTGGGCGGCGGCATGGGCCTGGACGCGGCCTTCGGCAAGAAGATCCGCGGGCTCAAGTCCACCGCCGAGGAGCTGCCCGACTACGTCGAGCGGGTGCTGCGCCGGTTCCAGGACCAGAAGAAGGACGGGGAGTCCTTCGCGGTCTGGGTGGGCCGGGCCGCCGACGACGACCTGAAGTAGTCCCGGGCG
>NZ_JBJJBV010000510.1:0-1521 GCF_045446735.1 Nocardiopsis protaetiae | reverse complement strand
ATGGTGCCCTGCGCGGTCCGCCAGGGCAGCAGCGCGTACTGCTGGAAGACGAGCCCGCGGTCCAGGCCGGGGCCGGTGACCGGTTCGCCGTCGAGGAGGATGCGCCCGGCGCTGGGCGCGGCCAGCCCGCCGAGCAGGTCGAGCAGGGTGGACTTGCCGCAGCCGGAGGGGCCCACCAGGGTGAGGAACTCCCCGGCGGCGATGTCCAGGGTGACGTCCTCCAGGGCGGTCAGGGTGGATTCGGCGCCCTTGCGGCCCCGGACGGAGAAGGCCCGGCGGACCCCCTCCAGCCGGAGTTTGGGCTCGGCGGTCGTGGTCGCTGCGGTGTCGGCGGCGCTGGTGGTCACCGGTCCTCACTCTCCTCGGAGGGGTCCCCGCCCGGCGACGCGCCGGGCGACGCGCTCGGCGACGCACTGGGGGACGCGCTCGGTTCGGCCGCCTCGTCGACGGGTTCGCCGTCGGGCCCGGAACCGGCCGGGTAGGTGCCGTTGTGGTACGGGTTGAACTCGTTGGTGAACAGGTCGGCGACCTCGACGCGGCCCTCGTCCAGCTCCTCGTTGCGGACCAGCCAGTCCACCCAGATCTTGAACTCCTGCTCGTCGATGAGGCCGCCGGCCCCGGCCACGCCGCTGGACTTCCAGTACTGGATGGCGTCGGCGCTCTCGTTGCGGTCGCGGCCCTCGATGATCCGGACGTACCGGTCGACGACCTCCTCGCGCGGGGTCACCTGCGTCCAGCGGATCGCCCGGGCCAGGCCGGAGACCAGGTTGAGGGTGGCGTTGGGGTTCTCCTCGATGAACTCGTCGCGCAGCACCAGGGACCCGTAGCTGAAGGTGCCGTACAGCCCCTGGTCGGTGAACAGCGGTCGGATGCCGCCGCGCTCCAGCGCGGTGTCGCGCAGGATGCCGCCCAGGGCGGCCACGTCGATCTGCCCGCTGCGCAGCGACTGCTCGGTGTTGACCGGTGGGACCACGGTCAGCTCGACCTGCGCGATCTCGTCGTTGGTCAGACCCTGCTGGGCCAGCCACTCGCGGACCACGAACTCGTGGTGCGCGCCCAGGGTGTTCATGCCGACCTTCTTGCCGATGAGGTCGCGGGCCTGGGAGATCCCGCTGTCCTCCAGCACGAAGTAGCCGGTGAAGGCGGCCTCGTCGGCTCCGTAGTAGGAGATGACGGACGTGATGAGGGAGCCCGCGGCGACGAGTTTGGCGATCGCCCCGTTGAAGGCCCCGCCGATGTCGGTGTCGCCGGTGGCGGCGGCCTGGATGTCCTGGGGGCCGCTGGTGGTGTCGCCGATCCACTCCAGGGTGATGTCCTGGAGGTATCCGAGGTCGTCGGCCAGCTCCAGGAAGTGCACGCTGCCGGCACCGCCCTGGTAGCGGATGGTGGTCGGCCCCGAGCCGTCCGCGGCGCCCGCCGAGCCGCAGGCGGACAGCAGGGGGAGGGCGGCTCCGGCCGCCCCGGCCGCCGCTGTGTAGCGCAGGATGTCGCGTCGAGTGTGCATGGTGGTTCTCTCCGGGG
>NZ_JBJJBV010000051.1:0-29103 GCF_045446735.1 Nocardiopsis protaetiae | reverse complement strand
CGCCAGACCGGAGTGCTCGTCTCGCACCGGCACCTGGACGTCCCCATGGACCGGGCGTTCATCATGCACCGCATGTCGCTGCACATCACCGACCTCGACGGCCTGCGCCAGGGCGCCGAGCCCGCGCGGGTCCTGACCCGATCCGACGCGGACCTGTACCGCAACAAGGCGGGCAAGCTGCGGGGCTACGACTTCCGCGGCGAGGTCCTCATCAACGGCTCCGAGGTGGCCAAGGCCACCGGCGCGCTCATCTTCCTGGGCCGCCCCGCCTACCAGGCGCTGCGCGCCAAGGGCCGCGAGGCCCTGGACTGGAGCGCCGCGGCCGCGCCCCGGGCGGTCCCGGCCCCGCCCGCCGTGGTGGGCCGCCGAGACCCGCGCAACGTCGTCATCACCGAGCCGGTCCAGCGCGGCGACGAGGGCTGGCGGGCCACCGTGGTCCCCGACCACGGCCACCCGCACCTGTTCGACCACCCGCTGGACCACCTGCCCGGCAACCTCCTCATCGAGGCCGCCCGCCAGGTGGCGGTGGCCTCCGTGGCCCGCTCCGCGGGCCTGGACCCGGCGACCCTGGTCCCGGTGTCGGTGGAGGCGTCCTTCTCGTCCTTCTGCGAGAACGACCTGCCCACCACGGTGGAGGCCGACCTCGCCCCCTTCCGCTCCGACGAGCGGTTCGGCCCGGTCGTCGGCGTGGACGTCCGCGTCAACCAGCAGGGCACCACCAACAGCGCGTTCCGGATCGAGGTGGCCCAGTGGGCGTGAACCGTATCGAGGCCGTCGTGTGCGACTACGGCGGCGTCCTCACCAACCCGCTCCACGAGACCCTGGAGCACTTCGCCCGGACCGTCGACCTGACCGCCGACGCCATCCTCACGGCGATCGGCGCCGCCGCGGCCAAGGTCGGCGCCGATCCCATAGCGCTGCTGGAGGTCGGGGCCATCACGGAGGCGGAGATGGTCGCCTCCATCGCCGCCGAACTGCCCGAGGGGGGATGGGCCTTGCCCGAGGACCGCACCTTCGGCGAGCTGTGGTTCGCCGGACGCACCGGCAACCACGAGTTCGCCGACTTCCTGCGCGGCCTGAGCATGGACGGCTACCGGCTGGCCCTGCTCACCAACAACGTCGTGGAGTGGGAGGGCCTGTGGCGGGCCACCGTCCCCGCCGACGAGCTGTTCGAGGTCGTGGTGAACTCCGCGCACGAGGGCGTGCGCAAGCCCGACACCGAGATCTACGAGCGCCTCCTGGCCCGGCTGGGCCTGACCCCGGACCGGTGCCTGTTCGTGGACGACCTGGAGGACAACCTCAAGCCCGCCGCAGAGCTGGGCATGGCCACGGTCCGCTTCCAGGACAACGCGCAGGCGGTCCAGGAGATCACCTCCCTGCTCAAGGTCTCGGGTGCGCCCGCGCGGGTCGAGGGGGCGCGGTGAGCACCCCCGACCCGCACCCCCCGGTGCTGGTGGTCGGCGCCGGCCCCACGGGGCTGGCGGCCGCCTGCACCCTGCTGCAGAACGGGGTGCCCTGCCGCGTGGTCGAACGCCGCGCCGGGGTGGCCGAGGAGCCCAAGGCCCTCATCCTGTGGAGCGGGGCCCTGGAGGTCCTGCGCCGCCTGGGCGTGGACCGGGAGGTGGTCGACCGCTCCCTGCCCCTGGAGTCGGCGTCCTACTTCTCCGCGGGCCGGCGCATCGGCGGGGTCCGCTTCGGCGGGCTGGCCGACACGGCCTTCCCCGGCCCGATCTGCCTGCCCCAGCCCGGGGTGGAGCAGGCCCTGTACGACCGCCTGCTCGCCCTGGGCGGCTCCGTCGAGTGGTCCACCCGGGTCCACGCGGCGGAGCCCGTCGAGGGCGGGGTCCGGGTCGCCCTGGGTCCCGACGGCGGGGCCCGGCCCGCGGAGGAGGTCACCGTCCCCTGGGTGGTGGCCGCCGACGGCAGCCGCAGCACCGTCCGCGAGTCCCTGGGCGTGGCCTTCGAGGGCGACACCTACGACCGGGTGTTCCTGCTGGCGGACGGTGTCGTGAGCGGCCCGACCCCGGCCAGGGAGGCCCAGTACCACCTGACCCCCGACGGGGTGCTCGTGGTGGTGCCGCTGCCCGGCGGCGGGCACCGGGTGTTCTTCGACATCGCCCCGGACGGGGAGACCGCCCCGCCCGACGACGCGCTGATCGCCCGGCTGCTGGCCGAACGCGGCCCGAAGGGCCTGCGTGTGGACACCGTGTGGTGGCGCAGCCGCTTCCGGGTGCACGCCCGGGTGGCCCGCGAGTTCCGCCGCGGCCGGGTCCTCATCGCCGGGGACGCCGCCCACCTGCACAGCCCGGCGGGCGGCCAGGGCCTCAACACGGGCATCCAGGACGGGTTCGACCTGGCCTGGAAGCTCGCCGCGGTCCTGCGGGGCGCCTCGGAGGGGCTGCTGGACAGCTACCCGCTGGAGCGCCGCCCGACCGCCAGGGCGGTGGTGCGCAGCGCCGACCAGCAGACCCGCACCTGGATGGCGCGGTCCCCGCTGGCCCGGCTGGTGCGCGACACCCTGATGCGCGCCCTGTCGGCCTCGGGGCTGCTGGAGAAGCGGCTGGTGCCGCAGCTGGCGCAGATCGCCCCGGACCTGTCGCAGAGCCCCGCCGTCACGGCGGCCCCCGCCGGGTGGCGGGCCCGCGACGCGGTGGGCGGCGCCCTGCCGGGGCGGCGCATCGGCGACGCCCCGCTGGTCCCGGTCCGGGGGACCGGCGCCCGGAGCCTGCACGAGTACCTCGCCTCGGGCCGGCACGTGCTGCTGGTGGGCGGCGGTCCGGCGGAGCGCGTACAGAGGGCCGCGGCCGGGCTGCGCGAGCGCGTCGCCGACGACGTGGACGTGCTGCTGTTCACCGCCGGGTCGGCCGGACCGGAGGGCGACCACGACGTCGCCCGGCTCGCCGAGGGCGCCGGGGGCGGGACCGGGTGGGTGGTCCACGTCCGCCCGGACGCGGTCGTCGCCTCGGTCGCCCGGCTGGACGCGGACTGGCGTCCGGAGGTGTTCCTGGGCGGGATCCCGCTGCCCGGTGCCGAGCGGTCCCTCAGGTAAATGGTATGTGAACCCTATCGTTTAGGTTGATGATCGTCGCATGTTTATACGGTACTGTGGCGGCGACGGCACCCGTGATGGCGGCCGGAGTACTCCGGCCGCCATCGGCGGTCCCGCCCGCGAACGACGAACGGGGGTGACACGATGCTCGACGCGCTGACCCGGCTCACCACGCGCAGGCCCTGGTGGGTCCTGGCGGTCTCACTCCTGATGGTGATCGGCGCGGTGGTCCTGGGCTCCGGTGTCGCCGACCGCCTCCGGGCGGGCCAGGGCACCGAGGACCCCTCCTCGGAATCGGCCCGGGCCGCCGAGATCCTGGAGGACCACTTCCCCGACAGCAGGCCCAACCTGATCCTGCTGGTGACCGCCGAGGCCGGGGTGGACGACCGCGAGGTCGCCGCCCGGGCCCTGGGCCTGGCCGAAGGCCTGGCCTACGAGGACGGCGTCGCCGGGGTCACCTCCTACTGGCAGACCGGCTCCGACGAGCTCAAGTCCGACGACGGCACCCGCGCCCTCATCGCCGCGCACGTCGCCGGCACCGAGGCCGAGGCCGGAGCGGCCGTGGCCGACCTCGCCGAACGCTACGGCGGCGACCACGGGCTCCTCACCGTCGGCGTCGGCGGGCAGACCGCCGTCCTCAACGACATCGAGGCCACCATCGCCGAGGACCTGGTCCGCTCGGAGGTGATCGCCCTGCCCCTGACGCTGCTGATCCTCGTGTGGGTCTACGGCAGCGTCGTCTCGGCGTCCCTGCCCCTGCTGGTCGGGGTGGTGTCGATCATCGGCACCAACGCGGTGCTGTGGGCGATCGCCGGGTTCACCGACGTGTCGGTGTTCGCCCAGAACCTCACCATCGCGCTCGGACTGGGGCTGTCGATCGACTACGCCCTGCTCATGGTCCGCCGCTTCCGGGCCGAACTCGCCACCGGCGTGCCACCCGCGCAGGCCACCCTCACCACCGTGCGCACCGCCGGGCGCACCGTCGTCTTCTCCGCCCTGGCCATCTCGGCCGCCCTGGCCGCGATGCTGTTCTTCCCCCTGTACTTCCTGCGCTCCTTCGCCTACTCCGGCGTGACCGTGGTGCTGCTGGCCGCCCTGACCTCCCTGGTCGTGCTGCCGGCCGTGCTCACCCTGCTGGGCCCGCGCGTCAACGCGCTGGACCCGCGCCGCCTGCTGCGCCGGGGCTCGGCCCTGTCCCCGGAGGAGGCCGCCGACCGGCGCTGGGGCCGGCTGACCCGGGCGGTCATGGGGCGGGCACCCGTGTTCGCCCTGATCTCCCTGGCGCTGCTGATCGCGGTCGGGCTGCCCTTCCTGCGGGTGGAGTTCGGCATGGCCGACGACCGCCAGCTGCCCGCCGGGGTCGAGTCGCGCGAGGTCATGGACACCATCCGCACGGACTTCGGCTCCACCGCCACCGGCGCCGTCGACGTGCTCGTCCACCAGGCCCCGCAGGACACCGACACCGGGCAGCTGGACGACTACGCCGCCGCCCTCTCGCGCCTGGACCACGTCGAGGAGGTCCGCTCCCCGCTGGGCGTCCACACCGACGGCGCCCACCTGCGCGAGCGCACCCCCGTTGACGCCCTGCGCGAGTCCGAGGACCTGGCCTACATCCAGGTCATCCCGGACGCCGGGGTCGAGGACATCTCCCTGGAGAGCCAGAACCTGGTCCGCGACATCCGCGCGGTCGACACCTCCCTGGAGGTCTCGGTCACCGGCCAGGCCGCCGCGGTCGTGGACGCCCAGGCGGCCATCGCCGAACGCGTCCCGGCCACCCTGGCCGTGGTCGTCGCCGGCATGCTGGTCCTGGTCTACCTGCTCACCGGCAGCGTTCTCCTGCCCCTGCTGTCGGTGCTGTTCAACGCGCTCAGCCTCACCGCCATGTTCGGCGCCGTGGTCTGGGTGTTCCAGGACGGCAACCTCTCCGGGCCGCTGGGGTTCACCCCGACCGGCTTCATCGACACGGCCCTGCCGGTGCTCATGTTCTGCATCGCCTTCGGCCTGTCGATGGACTACGGGGTCTTCCTGCTGTCCCGGATGCGCGAGGAGTACGACCGCACCGGCGACCACCGCACGGCCGTCGAACTCGGGCTCCGGCGCACCGGCGGCATCATCACCGCCGCCGCGGTCGCCCTGGCGGTCGTCCTCATCGTCATCGGCGCCTCCCGGGTGACCAACACGATGATGCTCGGCTGGGGCGTGGCGCTGGCCGTCATCGCCGACGCCACCGTCGTGCGCTGCCTGCTGGTGCCCTCGGTCCTGCGCCTGACCGGCCGCGCCACCTGGTGGGCGCCCGGCCCGCTGCGCCGGTTCCACCGGTTCTTCGACGCCACCCTGGGCGAGAACGCCGCCGAACCCGGCCCGGCCCCCGCCGCCCCGCGGACCCCCGACCCGCAGGCCCCCACCGGGCCCGCGCCGACCCCGGTGCCCGAACGCGGCGCCGACCCCGCCCGAGAGACCGCGGAGGTGGCCCGTGCCCGGGACTAGGAACACCCTGATCGCCGCGGGCGCGGCCGTCGCCCTGGCCGCCGCCGCGCTGGTCCTGCTCCCCTCGGGGCAGGACGGGCCGGCCGCCGCCCCCGAGCCCACCGCCGAGGAGCGGGCGCGGGCCACCGCCGAGCGCATGGCCGCCGCCGGCATCGTCGACCTCCCGGTGAGCTTCACCGTCGTCAACCGCAACGACTCCCGGCTGCCCTGCAACAGCGACGGCGAGGAGTACACCCTGCGGGGCCACCTCACCGGCCCCGCAGGGGCGCTGGAGCAGGACGGCACCGCCGTCACCGTCTACCAGCACGGGCAGGCGGCGGGGGAGTGGTTCTGGCGGCTGGACGAGCCGGGATACCACCACACCGAGGAGATGGCTCTGCTGGGCGAGACCTCGCTGACCTTCGACCGCCTCGGCTACGGCGGGGAGCGGCCGGCGGGCCTGGGGATGTGCCTGGGCTCGCAGGCGGACATGGCCGCCCAGGTCATCGAGCAGGTCCGCGCGGGCGACTACGGGGTCGAGGGCGGGGACCCGGTGTCCTTCGACACCGTCGTCCTGGCCGGGCACCACAGCGGCGCCCAGATCGCCCAGATCACCGCCTACTCCTTCGACGGCCCCGCCGCCCCCGACGCCCTGGCCCTGCTGGGCTGGAGCGGCACCGGGGTGACCGACCGCGCCAACGCGCGCTTCTTCGGCGGCCTCGCCTCCTGCATGCAGGGCGGGGTGCCCGCCGACGCCGCGGCCGGACCGCCCGACCCCGATGCCGCGGACCCGGCCGGATACACCTACGTGGACGTCGGCCGCACCTCCTACACCCGGGCCAACTTCAGCGACCCCGCGACCCCGGTCGCCGCCCTGGCCGCCGGGCTCCAGGACCGCACGCCCTGCGGCGACCTGGGCACCCAGGTCGAGGCGCTGGCCACCGACACCCGCAACCTCCACCGCATCGGGGTGCCCGTGCTGTTCGCCTTCGCCGACGCCGACACCCGTGTGGCCGACGGCGCCGACCACGCCGGGCTCTTCACCGGGGCCCCCGACACCGAGACCGTCACCGTGGCGGACGCGGGCCACTACCTCGTCCTCGAACCCGGGGCGGCCGACCTGCGCACGGCCCTGGCCGACTGGCTGGAGGAACAGCGGTGAACACCACCGGAACACCCCCGCACCGCACGCCCCGCCGCCGCCTGCGCGCCGCGGCCCTGGCCGCCTCCCTCCTGCTGGCCGCGGCGGCCGCCACCGGCGCGGCCGCCGCAACGGGGCCCACCGCCACAGAACCCGCCGCCGGACCCGCGGCGGGCGCCCCGGCGGCCACCAGCGCGGCCCCGGCCGCCCCCGAGACCCCCCGCGAACCGGCCCCGACCCCGCCCGGTGTCGTGGACCTGGCCGTCGAGTTCACCGTCGACAACGTCAACCGCACCCGCGGCCAGTGCTCCGCCGACGGCGAGGAGTACACGGTCCGCGGACACCTGACCGCCCCCGAAGAGGTCCTGGCCGCCGACGCGCCCGCCGTCGCCCTGCTCGTCCACGGCACCAACACCGGCGAATGGATCTGGCGCCTGGACGTCGAGGGCCGCAACTACGTCGACGAGCTCGCCGCGCGCGGGCACGCCTCCGTCACCATCGACCGCCTCGGCTACGGCTCCAGCGACATCCCCGAGGGGTTCGCCAGCTGCAGCGGCGCCCACGCCGACATCGCCCACCAGGTGGTCGAGCAGTTGCGCGCGGGCGACTACGGGGTCGAGGGCGACGACCCGGTGTCCTTCGACACCGTCGTCCTGGGCGGCCACTCCAGCGGCGCCCTGGTCGCCGAGAGCGTCGCCGCCTCCTTCGGCGGCGTGGACGGGCTGCTGCTCACCGGCTGGGCGGCCGTCGGCATCACCGACGACACCAACCGCCGCTTCCTCACCGCCTACCGCACCTGCCTGGAGGGCGGCGAGGAGCACGAATCCCCGGGCGACCCCCGCGGCTACGTGTACTTCGACCCCACCCTGGAGGACTTCACCGAGGGCGGGCTCGGCCCCCACGCCGACCCGGCCGTCGTCGCCGAGGTCGAGGGGCTGTGGGGCCGCAACCCGTGCGGGGTCATGGTCTCCGAGCCCATGGCGATCCTCTACGACCTCGACCTGGTCGGGGAGATCGACGTCCCCGTCCACCTGGTCTTCGGCGCCCACGACGTGCTGCGCCAGGGGGTCGAGGGCTACCCGGGCCTGTTCACCTCCAGCCCCGAGGTCACCGAGACCACCCTCACCGACGCCGGGCACTTCGTCACCATCGACGCCGGCGCGGAACTCCTGTACGACACGGCGGCCGAGTGGATGGACCGGCACGCTCCCACGTCCTGACCCTGGAAGGCGAGAGCACCATGGCAACCTCATCGACCACCGCCTCACCCCCGGGCGCGGGCAGCCCCGGCGGCCCGCCGGAGCGCCCGCCCCTGCTGACCCGCCTGGGGGAGGGCCTGGCCCGCCGCCCGGGCCGGGTCGTCGTCCTGGCGATCGTCCTGACGCTGCTCGGGGTGTTCCTGGCCGCCGGCACGATGGACCGGCTGCTGCTGAGCCGCTTCGAGAGCCCGGGCTCGGAGTCGGCACTGGTGGAACAGCGCCTGGAGGAGGGCTTCGGCACCGGCAAGCACCACTTCGTGCTCCTGGTGACCGCGCAGGGCGGCGACGTGGACGCCCCGGACGTCGTCGCGGCCGGCACCGCCCTGGAGAACGAGCTGGCCTCCCGGGAGGGCGTCGCCGAGACCGCCTCCTACTGGGGCCGCGGCGACTCCCCGGCGATGCGCTCCGAGGACGGCTCCCAGGCGCTCATCACCGTGCGCATGGAGGGGACCGTCACCGAGGCCCGCACCGCGCTCGGCGAGATCTCCCCGGACTTCACCCGCGAGGACGGCACCCTGCGGGTGGAGGTCGGCGGCGGCGACGAGATCTTCCGCCAGGCCGCCCAGCAGGCCCAGGCGGACTTCCTGCTCGCCGAGGCGATCATCTTCCCGCTGGTGTTCGTGCTGCTGTTCATCATCTACCGCCGGTTCTCGGTGGCCGCGCTCACCCTGGGCATGGGCCTGTTCTCGGTGATCACCACGCTGGCCCTGCTGCGCGGGGTCACCTACATCACCGACGTGTCCACCTTCGCCGCCAACCTCACCCTGGTCATGGGCGTGGGCCTGGGCGTCGACTACAGCCTGTTCGTCATCAACCGGTTCCGGGAGGAGCTGGCCCGCGGCCGGGAGGTCCCCGACGCCGTCGCGACCGCGGTCGCCAAGGCCGGGCGCACCGTCGCGTTCAGCGGCCTGACCGTCGCCGTCGCGCTGTCGTGCCTGATGCTCTTCCCGTTCCCGTTCCTGCAGTCCTTCGCCTACGCGGGCATGGGCACGGTGCTGACCTCGGTGTTCGCCTCTCTGGTCATCCTGCCCGCCGCGCTGGCCAAGATCGGGCACCGGGTCCGGCCCAAGCGCGAGCCCGACCCCGACCGCGGCTGGTGGCACGACACCGCCCTGCGGATGATGCGCCGCCCCGTGCTGTGGGGGCTGCCCGCCCTGATCGTCGTCCTGGTGCTGGCCGCCCCGGCGCTGGGGCTGAACTTCGGCCTGCCCGACGCGCGGGTGCTGCCCCCCGGCAACTCCAGCCGCGACGTGCAGGACCAGATCGAGACCGGGTTCGCCCAGGAGGAGATGGACGCCGTCCAGGTGATCGTCGACCTGCCGGGCGCCGGAGCCGAGGACGCGTCCGCCGACGGCTACGCCGCCGAGCTCTCCCGGGTGGAGGGCGTCTACCAGGTGGACGCGATCACCGGCCGGTACGTGGACGGACAGCAGGTGGCGGGCCCCGAGCCGGGCGCGCAGGACCGGTTCGGCTCGGCCGAGGCCACGTGGTTCTCCGTCGTGCCCGAGGCCGAGGCGATCGCCGACGGCGCGGAGCTGATCGAGCGCATCCGGGACGTGCCCGCACCTGCCGCGGCCGAGATCGGCGGCTACCCGGCCGACCTCGCCGACTTCCGGGCGGCGCTGCTGGGGCAGGTGCCCCTGGTGTTCGGGCTCATCCTGGCCATCACCTTCGTGCTGCTGTTCCTCATGACCGGGAGCCTGCTGCTGCCCGCCAAGGCGATCGTGCTCAACGTGCTCAGCCTCGCGGTGATGTTCGGCGTGATGGTGTGGATCTTCCAGGAGGGCAACCTGTCCGGGCTGCTCGGGTTCACCGCCAACGGGACCCTGGAGACGACCTTCCCGATCCTGATGTTCTGCATCGCGTTCGGGCTCTCCATGGACTACGAGGTGTTCATGATGTCCCGGATCAAGGAGGAGTACGACCTGACCGGGGACAAC
Source organism: Nocardiopsis protaetiae (assembly GCF_045446735.1). Taxonomy (NCBI): domain Bacteria; kingdom Bacillati; phylum Actinomycetota; class Actinomycetes; order Streptosporangiales; family Nocardiopsidaceae; genus Nocardiopsis; species Nocardiopsis protaetiae. Next base: position 19,248 of record NZ_JBJJBV010000051.1, on the reverse strand, counting down.
ACCCGCGCGGTCGCGGCCGGGCTGCAGCGCAGCGGCCCGCTGGTCACGGCGGCGGCGGTCATCCTGGCCGCGTCGTTCGCCACCTACGCGGTGTCCGACGTGCTCTACCTGATGATGCTGGCGATCGGGATGGCGGTGGTGATCCTCGTGGACGCCACGCTCATCCGCGGGGTGCTGGTGCCGGTGTTCATGCGCCTGGCGGGCGACGCCAACTGGTGGGCGCCCGCGCCGCTCAAGCGCCTGCACGCCCGGTTCGGCGTCTCGGAGTAGCGCGGTGATCGGCCGGGGCCGCCGGGGACCGCCCCTCGCGGCCCCGGCGGGACCCCCGGGTCACTCGTGCTTGGTGACCCGGGGGTGGGCGTCCAGCAGCCGCCCCGACAGCTCGTGCAGGACCTCGCGCTCCTCCTGCGAGAGGGGGGCGAAGAACTGCTCCTCGGCCGCGGACACCGCCTCGCGGGCCTTCTGGAGCAGCAGGGCCGACTCGGGGGTGGGCGTCACGATGTAGCGCCGGCGGTCCTTGGGGTTGCGCTTGCGCTCGGCCAGCCCGCGGGACTCCAGGTCGTCGATGAGGCCGACCATCACGTTGGGGTCCACCCCCAGGGCGTGGCTCAGCTCCTTCTGCGAGGGGTCGACCATCGCCTCGGCCGCGGCCAGCACGTGGAACTGCCGGGAGGTGATCTCCTGCGGACTGAAAATGTCGAGGGTCACGGCCTGGACCAGCTCGCCCAGCTTGATCAGCCGGAACCCGGTCGTGTGCCACAGGGGCGTCTCCCAACCCGACGCGTTCTCCATACCCGACCCGCCTTAGAAATTCATAAGCCGAAAAGATTATCTCATTACATGATAGTTGGGATGTGACACTATGGCGGACACGGAAACGCCACGACTGCCCGCGCGGAACCGCTCCCTGGTCACCGGGGCCACCGGCCTGCTGGGCGGCAACATCGTCCGGCTCCTCCTCGACCTGGACCAGGAGGTCGTCGCCCTGGTCCGGGACCTGGAGCGGGCGCGCCGCCTGCTGCCCGACGACCCGCGCCTGCACCTGGTCCGCGGCGACGTCACCGAACCCGCCACCTACCGGGGGCACCTGGCCGGGATCGACGAGGTCTTCCACACCGCGGCCTACTTCCGCGAGTACTTCCAGGATCCCACCCGCACCGGGCCCCTGGAGCGGATCAACGTCCAGGGCACCGAACAGGTCCTGAGCGCGGCCGCCACCTCCGGGATCCCGGTGTTCCTGCACACGGGGTCCATCAACACCCTGGCCCTGCGCGGCCCCGAGCGCCCCGCCGACGAGTCCACCCCGCCCCCGGAGAAGTACGCGCGGCCCACGGTGTCGGACACCTACCCCACCAGCAAGGTACGCGCCGACCGGGCGGTCGCCGCCATGGTCCGCACCGGCAAGACCGGCACCACCCGGGTCGCCACCGTCCTGCCCGGGTGGATGTGGGGCCCCGGCGACGCCGGACCGACCTCCGCGGGCCGCCTCTTCCTCGACGTGGCCAAGGGGAAGGTGCGCGCCATCCCCCGCCTGTCCAACTACGTGGTCGACGCGCGCGACGTGGCCTACGCCTGCGTCGCCGCCGCCCGGGTGGGCACCGCCGACCGCTACGTGGTGGCCGGGGAGAAGCGGTCGCTGCCCGCGCTCACCGACTCCGTCGCGGCCGAGGCCGGGGTCCGCGCGCCCCGGTCGGTCCCCGCCGGGCTGGCCACCGCGGCCGCCGCCCTCATGGAGCTGAGCGCCCGCGTCCGCGGCGGGGAGCCCACCGCCACCCGCGAGGGCGTGCGGGTGCTGCGCGAGGGGGACGAGCGCAACATCAGCTCCGACCTGGCCCGCGGCGAACTGGGCGTGCGGTTCCGCCCGGTCGCCGAGACGGTCACCGCCATGGGCGCCTGGTACCGCACCCACGGCATGCTGCCCGCCGGCCGGGCGCGGGCCGGATCGGTCGGCTGACCCCGGTATCCGTCCGGTCCGATTGTGCGTCCGCCGGCCCCGGCGCACGCCAAGGGCCCGGCCCCCCGAGGGGGGCCGGGCCCGTCCGGCTTCTCAGGCGATCGCCCCAGGCGGTCAGAAGGCCTTGGGGTCGCCCTCGTGGAACCGCTTGCCGTTGACGGCCTCGGACACCCCGGCCTTGTCCAGGTAGGGGGTGATGCCGCCGGTGTGGAACGGCCAGCCCGCACCCGTGATCAGGCACAGGTCGATGTCGGCGGCCTCGGCCACGACACCCTCGTCCAGCATGATCCCGATCTCCTTGGCCAGCGCGCGCAGCGCCCGGTCCAGGATCTCCGGCTCGGTGGAGGGCTTGTCGCCGCCCACGAGCAGCTTCTTCACCTCGGGGTCGATGCTGAAGTCGGGGGCGAAGATCGCGGTCTTGCCCTCCTTGACGACCTCGCCCAGCTCCGGGGAGACCGCGAAGCGGTCCGGGAAGGCCCCGTGCAGGGTCTCCGACACGTGCAGCGCCACGGCCGGGCCGACCAGCTGCAGCAGCATCAGCGGCGACATCGGCAGGCCCAGCGGGGCCACCGCGCGGTCGGCCACCTCGGGCTCGGTGCCCTCGGACACCGCGCCCAGGACCTCGCCCATGAACAGGGTGAGCAGGCGGTTGACCACGAACGCCGGGGCGTCCTTGCACAGGACGGCGGTCTTCTTCAGCTTCTTGGCGACGGTGAACGCCGTGGCCAGGGAGGCGTCGTCGGTCTTCTCGCCGCGGATGATCTCCAGCAGCGGCAGCACGGCGACGGGGTTGAAGAAGTGGAAGCCGACGACCCGCTCGGGGTGCTTCAGCTTCGAGGCCATCTCGGTGATGGACAGCGAGGAGGTGTTGGTGGCGAGCACGGCCTCGGGGGAGACCACGGCCTCCACCTCGGCGAACACCTGCTGCTTGATCTCCATCTTCTCGAACACGGCCTCGATGACGAAGTCGGCGTCCGAGAAGGCGTCCTTGGTCAGCGAACCCGTGACCAGGGCCTTGAGGTGGTTGGCCTTGTCCTGGTTGACGCGCCCCTTCTTGAGGAGCTTGTCGACCTCGCCGTGGACGTAGGCGACGCCCTTGTCCAGGCGCTCCTGGTCCAGGTCGGTCATGACGACCGGCACGTCCAGGCGGCGGGCGAACAGCAGCGCCAGCTGGCCGGCCATCAGACCGGCGCCGACGACGCCGACCTTGGTGACCTTGCGGGCCAGCGACTTGTCCGGGGCGCCCGCGGGCCGCTTGGCGCGCTTCTGCACCAGGTCGAAGGCGTACAGGCCGGCCTTGAGCTCGGGGCTCATGATGAGGTCGGCCAGCGCCTCGTCCTCGGCGGCGAAGCCCTCGTCGCGGGTACGGGTCTTGGCCTCGGCGACCAGCTCGACGGCGCGGGCCGGGGCGGGGGCGGCGCCGTGCAGCTTGCCCTCGACAACGAACCGGGCCATGTTGACCGCGTTGTCCCAGGCCTCGCCCTTGTCGACCGCGGGGCGCTCGACGGTGACCTCGCCCTTGACGACCCTGGCCACCCAGCGCAGGGACTCCTCGACGAAGTCGGCGGGCTCGAAGATCGCGTCGGCGATGCCCAGCTCGAACGCCTGCCCGCCCTTGAGCATCTTGTTCTGGGCCAGCGGGTTCTCGATGATGACCTTGAGGGCCTTCTCCGCGCCGATCAGGTTCGGCAGCAGGTAGGTGCCGCCCCAGCCGGGGACCAGGCCCAGGAAGGTCTCGGGCAGGGCCAGCGCCGGGACGCCCGAGGAGATGGTGCGGTAGGTGCAGTGCAGGCCCACCTCGACGCCGCCGCCCATGGCCGCGCCGTTGATCAGCGCGAAGGTCGGCACGTCCAGCTCGCCGAGCTTGCGGAACACGTCGTGGCCGAGCTTGCCGATGGCCAGCGCCTGCTCGCGGTTCTGGATCGCGGGCACACCGCTGAGGTCGGCGCCGACGGCGAAGATGAACGGCTTGCCGGTGACGGCCACCGCCACGATGTCCTTGCGGGCGCGGGCGGCCTCGATCTCGGCGTCCAGGGCGAGCAGGCCGCCGGGGCCGAAGGTGTTGGGCCGGGTGTGGTCGTGGCCGTTGTCCAGGGTGATCAGGACGGCGGTACCGGCACCGTAGGGGAGCTCGATGTCACGGGAGATCGCCTTGGTGACGACCTCGTCCTTGAAGAGTTCGCGTGCTTCTTCGAGCGCGGTGCTCACTTGCCCCCCTCGTAGTTGGTGTTCTCCCAGAGCACGGTGCCGCCCATGCCCATGCCGACGCACATGGTGGTGATGCCGTAGCGGACGTCGGGACGCTCGGCGAACTGGCGGGCGAGCTGCATCATCAGTCGCACGCCGGAGGAGGCCAGCGGGTGGCCCAGCGCGATCGCGCCGCCCCACGGGTTGACGCGGGCGTCGTCGTCGGCGATGCCGAAGTGCTCCAGGAAGGCGAGCACCTGCACGGCGAAGGCCTCGTTGATCTCGATGAGGCCGATCTCGTCCATCGTGATGCCCTGGCGGGCCAGCAGCTTCTCGGTGGCCGGGACCGGGCCGACGCCCATGACCTCGGGCTCGACACCGGCGAAGGAGAAGTCCACCAGACGCATCCTGGCGTCCAGGCCCAGCTCCTCGGCGACCTCCTCGGCGGCCAGGATGGCGCCGGTGGCGCCGTCGTTGAGGCCCGCGGCGTTACCGGGGGTCACGTTGCCGTGCGCGCGGAACGGGGTCTTGAGGCCGGCCAGGGACTCCATGGTGGTGCCCGGCCGCGGCGGCTCGTCCTTGGTGGCCAGGCCGTAGCCCTGCTCCAGGGAGCGGACGACGACCTCGACCAGGTCGGGCTGGATCTTGCCGTCGGCGTAGGCCTTGGCGACCTTCTCCTGGCTGCGCACCGCGTAGGCGTCGGCGCGCTCCTTGGTGATGGAGGGGTAGCGGTCGTGCAGGTTCTCGGCGGTGTTGCCCATGACCAGCGCGGACGGGTCGACCAGCTTCTCGGAGAGGAAGCGCGGGTTGGGGTCGACGCCCTCGCCCATGGGGTGGCGGCCCATGTGCTCGACGCCGCCCGCGATCACCACGTCGTAGGCGCCGAAGGCGATGCCCGCGCCGGAGGTGGTCACGGCGGTGAGGGCACCGGCGCACATGCGGTCGATGGCGTAGCCGGGGACGCTGCGGGGGAGCCCGGCCAGGATCGCGGCGGTACGCCCGATGGTCAGGCCCTGGTCGCCGATCTGGGTGGTGGCGGCGATGGCCACCTCGTCGATGCGCTCCGGGGGCAGATCCGGGTTGCGGCGCATCAGTTCGCGAATGACGCGGACGACCATGTCGTCGGCGCGCGTCTCGGCGTAGAGGCCCTTGCCTGACTTGCCGAACGGGGTGCGGACCCCGTCGACGAATACGACATCGCGGGCGGTTCGCGGCACGATGGCCCCTCCTTCTCCAAGATGTGGGTGGACTTTCGAGTCCATGCTACTCGCCAGTAACAAATTGCGCGAGTGCCGCATTCCCCGATGTTCGCGCGGTACCCGGACCCCGACGATCGAGGGGGGCGATATCGAACTTTCGGCCGATGCGGAAGGCGGCCCGGGCCGGTTGACTGGAACAACCTGTCCTGTTCCACCGTGGCCACTTTCGCACGGTTCCGGAACCGCGGCGGGACACCGACACGGACGGGGAGACGACCCTTGGCCAACGACCGCGAACACCGGGAGATGCTGCGCGCCGCCCCGCGCGCCCCCCTGCGCCGACTGCTCTCCCTCGCCCGCCCACATCTGCGGATCCTCCTCCTGGGCGGCGCGCTCACCCTGCTGGGCGGTGCGGTCGGCCTGGCCCAGCCCCTGGTGGCCAAGTACGTCATCGACGCCCTGGGCGCGGGCGACCCGCTGCTGACCCCGGTGCTGCTGCTGGCCGCCGCGGTGGTGGGCGGGGCCCTGATCGGCGCCGCGGGCTCCTTCCTGCTGGAGCGCACCGGCCAGGGCGTCGTGCTGGACGTGCGCCGCGGCCTGGCCGGCTCCCTGGTCCGGCTGCGGGTGGCCGAGGTCGACCGGCTCACCCCCGGCGACCTGGTGGCCCGGCTGACCGCCGACACCACCCTGCTGCGCACCGTCACCACCAGCGGCCTCACCGACCTGGTCACCGGCGCGGTGCTGCTGGTCGGCGGGATCGTCGTCATGGCGGTCCTGGACCCCGTCCTGTTCCTGGTCACCCTGGGCATGATCCTCGTGGTCGGCGTGCTCATGACCCTGGTCCTGCCGCGCATCGGCCGGGCCACCCAGGAGGCCCAGGCGGCGCTGGGGGCGATGGGCGGCCGGCTGGAACGCGTCTTCGGGGCCTTCCGCACGGTCAAGGCCTCCTCCGCCGAGGACACCGAGCTCGCCCGCCTGGACGAGGCCGCGGTGGAGTCCTGGCGCAAGGGGGTGGCGGTCGCGGGCTGGAGCGCGCTGTCGGGCACCTTCACCGGGCTGACCGTCAACACCGCGTTCCTGGTGGTGCTGGCGCTGGGCGGCGGCCGGGTGGCGGCGGGGAGTCTGGAGGTCTCCACCCTCATCGCGTTCCTGCTGCTGCTCTTCTACCTGATGCAGCCCATCGGGATGCTGGTCACGGCGCTCACCGACCTCCAGACCGGGCTGGCCGCGGTCCGGCGCATCGACGAGGTCGCCGAACTCGACCGGGAGGACACCCGGGCGGAGGCCGTCGCGGGGGCCAACGCGGGGACCGCCGCGGGGCGCGTCGACGCTGGCGGCACGGACGGCACTGACGGTGTGGGTGGCATGGGCGGTGCGGGCGCCCCGGAGAGACAAGAGGCCCCGGGCGCCCTGGAGAGACCGGAGACCCCGGCCTCGGTGGTGTTCGAGGACGTCGCCTTCCGGTACAGACCCGAGCTGCCACCGGTGCACCACGGCGTGTCCTTCGCCGCCTCCGGCGCCGGGCTCACCGCCCTGGTCGGCCCCTCCGGGGCGGGCAAGACCACCGTCTTCTCACTCATCGAGCGGTTCTACGACGCCACCTCGGGACGGGTCCTGCTCGACGGGGCCGACGTCCGCCACCGCCCACTGCGGGACCTGCGCGCCCGGATCGGCTACGTGGAACAGGACGCGCCGGTGCTGGAGGGCACCCTGCGGGAGAACCTCACCCTGGCCGCCCCGGACGCCACCGCCGACGACCTCACCGAGGTGGTGGCCCGGGCCCGCCTCACCGACCTGGTCGCCCGGCTGCCCGGCGGACTGGACGGCGTCATCGGGCACCGCGGGGTGACCCTCTCCGGCGGCGAGCGCCAGCGGGTGGCCATCGCCCGCGCGCTGCTGCGCCGACCACGCCTGCTGCTCATGGACGAGGCCACCTCGCAGCTGGACGCCGCCAACGAGGGGGCGCTCAAGGAGGTCATGCTGGACGCCGCCCGCACCACTAACGTGATCGTGGTCGCCCACCGGCTCTCCACCGTCACCGGGGCCGACCGCATCGTCGTCATGGACGCCGGGCGGGTCCGCGCCGTGGGCACCCACGCCGAGCTCCTGGAGGCCGACGACCTCTACCGCGACCTGGCCGCCGGGCAGCTCCTGGCCCCCGCCCACGGACAGTGACCCGGCCCCCGGTCCCCGGCTCCGGGCCCCCGGCCGGTCCGTCGGCGGCGTGCCGACCCCCGTCCACGAGCAGCGACACCTGAGGAACCGACATTCGAGCAACCGGCATCCGGGGAGGTGACGACCAAGGACGTGCCACCTGAGGGACCGACACCTGAGGAGGCGCCGGCCGAAGACATGGCAGCCGAGGAGGTTACGGCCAGGGCCGTGTCACCGCAGGAGGCGACACGGCCCTGCCCGGCGACGCGGCCGGAAGCCGGAGGCCCCGGCGTCCGGGGCTCAGAACAGGGCGTCGGCCTCGCGGTGGCGGCCCGCGGCGCTGTAGGCGCCCGCCAGGTCGCGGCGCAACCGCAGCGTCAGCCGGCGCACCTCCGGGTCGCCGGAGGAGTTGAGCGCCACCCGGTAGGCGTCGCGCAGCGTCTCCACCGCCGCGTCGGTGTGCCCCGCCTGCGTGTAGGCGCGGCCCAGCCGGTGGTGCACGGTCAGGGTGTCCAGGTGGCCCTTGCCCAAGCGGCGGCGGCGCACGGCCAGGACCGCGTGCAGCTGGCGCACGGCCTCGTCGTGGCGGCCCGCCATGTTCTGCGCGGCGCTCAGCCCCAGCCGCAGGTCCTCGCTGCGCTCGGCGTCCCGCACGTCCGCCAGCGCCCGCTGGTAGTGCGCCATCGCGGCGTCCAGCCGGCCGCTGCGCCGGTAGCACACGGCCAGCCGGCTGCGGGCTTCCACGGTGTCCTCGTCGCTGGGCCCGAAGGCGCTCTCCCGGTCCCGCAGCAGCACCTCCCACTGGGCGGCGGCGTCGGCGGGGCGGCCCGCGTCCTCGAACGCCCAGGCCAGGTTCTCCCGGATGATCTCGGTGCGCGGGTGCTCGGTGCCGAACACCGCGACGGCCTCGTCCAGGGCCAGCTCGAACTGCTGCACCGCGGCCTGGCGGCGGCCCATCTGCGCGTACTTGGTCGCCAGGTTGTTGCGGGCGGTGATGGTGTCGGGGTGCTCGGTGCCCAGCCGCTCCACCAGGGACCGCAGGGTGCGCTCCAGCGAGGCGGCGCGCATCCCGGCGGTGGGGGCGGGCCGCCCGGAGGCCCCGGCGGACCCGGGGCCGGTGGACCCGTGCCCGGCGGGCACCGTCCTGGTGGCCCTGTGCCCGGCGACGGGAGCGGGGACCCCGAGGGTGGGGTCGGTCATCACGGCGGTGGGTGCGGTGATCCGCGAGGGAAGGGCGTCGGAGGCGTCCTCGGCCCGCGGATCCACCTGCGTCGGGGTCCCCTCGGACACGGGGGCGCCCTCATCGACGACGCGCACCCGGTCGGCACGTGTACGCCCGATCCCACCGAGCAGTGAACGCCAGAACGACAGCGAACTCACCTCTTCTCCCTGACCGCACCCTCTGGAAGCACACACCGGGCCGGACCGCCGGTGCTCTCCGCGTGGTGTGCCCTCACACCGTCGCAACGTTCCCTCTTCACCGTCAAGAGGTCACCGTGCCCCGAAATTCCAAGGCACAGTTCCATAACTTAAACGGACAGCGGGTGATGGAACAGGCGGTCCAGGCCCCCTATGTATGGTGACTTCGGGCACACCAGGATTGAGGACGCGGGAGAAGGGTAAAGGTTCACCCTTCTTCGGCTGTTTTCAGGGCCGTCGCCAGCGGCTCCGAGGTCAGCCCGATCTGCCACTCCCGGGCCCCGCGCTCGCGCAGGAACGCCCCCACCGCGTCGGGGTCCACCGCCGCCGGCGGGGCCCACGCCAGCCGCCGCACGGTGTCCGGCAGCAGCAGGTTCTCGGTGGGCATCACGATGTCCTCGGCGATGCCCGTGACCGTCGCCCGCGCCGCCTCCAGCCGCCGCGCCGCCTCCGGGGCGCGGTCGGCCCACCGGTTGACCGGCGGCGGCCCGTCACCGGGCGCGTTGGGCCGGGGCAGGTCCGCCTGGGCCATCTCCCGGGCCCGGTCGATCGCCTTCATCCACGTCCCCGGGTACCGGCGCGCCAGCTTGATCCCGAACTGGCGGATGCGGTTCAGCTCCGTCGTGTTCTTGGGCATGGTGGCCGCGGCCTCCACGATCGCCGCGTCCGGCAGCACCCGGCCGGGGGAGATGTCGCGCTCCTGGGCGATCCGGTCGCGTTCGTACCACAGCTCCCGCACCGCGGCCAGGGAGCGCTGGTTGCGCACCCGGTGGATGCCCGAGGTCCGCCGCCAGGGGTCGGCGCGCGGCTCCTTGGGCGGCGCGGCCAGCACGGACGCGAACTCCTCCTGCGCCCACCCCAGCTTCCCGGCCTCCTCCAGCTCCGTCTCCAGCGCGTCGCGGAGCTCGATGAGGATCTCCACGTCCAGCGCCGCGTACCGCAGCCAGTCCTCCGGCAGCGGTCGCTGCGACCAGTCCACGGCGGAGTGCTCCTTGGCCAGGCGCACGTGGAGCATCCGCTCCACCATGAAGCCCAGCCCCACCCGCTGGTACCCGAGCAGGCGGCCGGCCAGCTCGGTGTCGAACAGCCGCCGCGGGCGCAGGTTGACCTCGCTCAGGCAGGGCAGGTCCTGGTGGGCGGCGTGCAGCACCACCTCGGCGCCGCCGACGACCTCGTCCAGGCCGCTCAGGTCGGGGCAGGCGATCGGGTCGATCAGGGCCGATCCCGAACCCTCCCGGCGCAACTGGACCAGGTAGGCGCGCTGGCCGTAGCGGTAGCCCGACGCGCGCTCGGCGTCGACCGCGATCGGTCCGCTGCCGGCGGCGACGGCGGCGACGACTCCGGCCAGGGCGTCGGCGTCGGAGGTGACCTCCGGCAGACCTTCGCGCGGTTCCCGCAGCAGGGGCGCCTTCTCGGCGTCGTCGTCACCTGGTTCACGGGGTTCTGTCTTCGAGTTCAACGCGTTCGCCACACCACTACGGTATGCGCTGCCGACACCGCGCGCGGATCCGGACCTGGCCTCGCCGGGCCGGTGAACCTCCGCGGGCGGTGGACTCAGGGCCGCGCACGCTGCCGGGCGATGTCCGCGACGTCGGCCGGCGGCAGCCCGGCGGCCGAGGCCAGCAGGGTCTGCCAGGCCGCGGCGTGCGCGGTCAGGTCGTCGTCCTCGGGGGTCCAGGAGGCGCGCATCTCCACCTCCGTGGTGGATCCCTCGCCCGCCTTGGTCCCGAAACCCTCGGTGGTGGCGCGGGTGACCGTGCCGCTCAGCGTGTGGTGGGCGGCCCCGCACGAGGCCAGGGCGTCGGTCAGCCAGCTCCAGGCGACCGGGCCCAGCAGCGGGTCGGTGGCGATGTCCGACTCCAGTTCGGAGTTGACCTGGCAGACGACCCGGAACGGCCCGGGCCACTCCCGGGTCCCCTCGGGGTCGTACAGGACGATGAGGCGCCCCCAGGCGATCTCCTCGCCGTGCACGGTGACCTGCGCCGACACGGCGGTGGTGTGGGGGGCCAGACGGCCCGGGGCGGGGATCTCCCGGACGGTGATCTCTGACCTGAGGGAGGGGCCGTTCAGGGCCTCGACCGCTCGCCGGAACGTCTCGCCGGCGTCCGCGGCGCTACCGACTTCGGGCATGGTGGAAACGTCAGCCTTCATTGAGTGTGATCGCGTGCTGGCGGGGTGTCGCCCGACAGGGGGCGGTTCCCCCCGGCGCAGGAGGGTGGGCACGCCAACGACCGTGGCACGAGTCACCGCCCGCAGGGCGTAGATCCCCCGGCGTGTCGGGGTTTTGTGATGATCTTGGGACCGGGGGGCGCTGCGCGCCGTGACCGTTCGGGGCGATCCGCGTGAGAGCACCGGGCGGAGCATGGCACGATCGAAGGGTGACGCTGCAAGATTCTCCTTTCCTTCGCGCCTGCCGGCGCCTGCCCGTGGACCACACCCCGGTGTGGTTCATGCGCCAGGCCGGGCGCTCCCTGCCCGAGTACCGACGGGTCCGCGCCGACGTGCCGATGCTGGAGGCCTGCGCCCGTCCCGACATGATCACCGAGATCACGATGCAACCGGTCCGCCGGTACGACGTCGACGCCGCCATCTTCTTCAGCGACATCGTCGTCCCGCTCAAGGCGATCGGCATCGACCTCGACATCAAGGCCGGTGTGGGCCCGGTGGTGGCCGACCCGATCCGCGACGCGGACGGGGTCAAGCGGCTGCGCGACATCGAGCCCGGCGACCTGTCCTACGTGACCGAGGCCGTGGGCATGCTCACCGGCGAGCTCGGCGACAAGCCGCTCATCGGCTTCGCGGGCGCCCCGTTCACGCTGGCCTCCTACCTCATCGAGGGCGGGCCGTCCAAGAACCACGAGCACACCAAAGCGCTCATGTACGGCGAGCCGGAGCTGTGGGACGAGCTCATGCGCCGCCTGTCGGCCATCACGCTCGGCTTCCTGCGCACCCAGATCGACGCGGGCGCCAGCGCGGTCCAGCTTTTCGACTCCTGGGTGGGCGCGCTCAGCGCCGAGGACTACCGTGCCTCGGTGCTGCCCTACACGTCGTGGATCTTCGGCCAGCTCAGCGAGTACGACGTGCCGCGCATCCACTTCGGTGTGGGCACCGGCGAACTGCTGGGCCTGCTCAGCGAGGCCGGAGCCGACGTCGTGGGCGTCGACTGGCGGGTGCCGCTGGACAAGGCCGTGCAGCGCGTCCAGCCGGGCACGGCCCTGCAGGGCAACCTGGACCCGGCGACCCTGTTCGCCCCGTGGGAGGTCGTCGCCGAACGCACCCGCGACATCCTGTCCCGCGGCCGCACCGCCGACGGCCACATCTTCAACCTCGGCCACGGCGTCCTGCCGGAGACCGACCCGGACATGCTCCAGCGCCTGACGGAGTTCGTCCACGAGGAGACCTCCGCCTGACCCGCGACCCCGTACCCGCCGACGGCGCCCGCCCTACCCGGCCGGGCGCCGTCCCCGTTCCCGCCGCCTCACCGGTTCGCCCGCCGCCGGTCCCGTGAACCCGGTGGCGGCCGCCGGCGTTCACCCCGCCCGGCCGGGCGCCGCTCCCGATCGTCTTGTCCGGCTCGTGCTTTCCGGCGGTTTGCCCGTCTTCGGTTCCAGGCGCCTCCCCGTTCGGCCGCCTCGGCGGATTCGCTGTTCCCCGGTGTGCCGATTCGTTCCGTCGGCCCCGGTGGCCCCGGGGTCATCATCGGTCTCGCGGGCGTCGGCGGCCCCGACGCTCTCGCCTTTCCCGGCGGCGCCTGCGGCACCACCGTCGTCGTCGGCGGTCCCGGTGCCCGTCCGGACCAGACCCGCCGCTCTCGTCGCCCACTGTGGGCATGGGGGAGCCCCGGGGCCGGTGGCGGTCCCGGGGCTCGGGTGGTGTTTCAGGGGGCGGGGCTACTTGTCCTTGGCGTCGCCTTCGGTGCCGTAGGCGGTCCCGTCGGTGGCGTCCGTGGCCTCGTCGGTCCCGGTACCACCTGCGGTTCCGCCGGTCTCGGGAGCCTCGTCGGCCGCGGCGTCACCGGCGGCCTCATCGGTCCCGGACGTCCCGTCGGCTTCGGTGGTGCCATCGGTCGCAGAGGGCTCGGCCGTTCCGCCGGCCTCGGAGGTTCCAGCGGTCGCATCGGTCTCGGGTGTGCCATCGGGCGCGGGGGGCGGGGGAGTGCCCGGGGCGGGGTAGGGGTACGGGGCGCCGGCGTGGGCGGGGACGCGTGGGGCGTTCGCGGCGGCGGCACGGCGGCGACGGAGCAGGGAGCGCAGCCACCAGACCAGGGCGGTGACCGGCAGGGCCAGCACCGCGACGAAGGGCAGCAGCCAGCCGACGGCGACGGCCAGGCCCCCGAACACCGACACCAGCGCCAGCCAGCCGCGCTCCAGGCCGCCCAGGAAGCCGATGCCGTCCTCGGCCGGCTCCTCGATGTAGGTCCGCGGCGGCATCAGCGTGAGGTTCACCGTGGAGAGCGTCGTCTGGTCCTCCAGCGTCTTCAGGCGCGCCTGGAAGGCCTCCAGTTCGGCCTGGCGGTCCTGGATCTCCCGCTCGACCCGCAGCAGCTCGTCGACGTCGTCGGCCTCCTCCAGGTACCCGCGCAGGGTCTCCAGGGCGGTCTCGGCGGACTCGATGCGGCTCTCGACGTCGGCGACCTCGCCGGTGACGTCCTGTACCGACCGGTGCAGGTCGGAGCGGTCGCCCAGCTCCGCCAGCTCCTCCAGCGCGTCCTCGTAGCCCTCGTTGGGGATGCGCAGGGTCAGGTACGCCTCGGGCGACCCGCCGGTGGGCGTGGACAGCGATTCGGAGGCCACGTGGCCGCCCGCGTCGACGGCCAGCTCCTTGGCCTCGCGGGCCGCCTCGGCCACGTCCTCCACCCGCACGGTGAGGTCGGCGGTGTGGATGAGCTTGCGGTCGGTCACCTCCGTGTCGGGGTCGACGACCGACGACCCGCCGCTCTGCTCCTCGACCCCCTCGACCCCCTCTTCGGACCGCTCCGCCTCGGCGGCGAAGTCCTCCGAGTAGGCGGCCTCGGGCGCTGACCCGCCCCCGTCGGAGCCCGCCCCCGAGTCGTAGGAGTTGGACATGGGTGACGCACACGAGGTCACCAGGAGGGCTGCCAAGCCCGTGGACAGCGCGACTCCGGCGGCACGCCGCACCGGAGATGAACCCGAAGTAGCCATGCACCTTGGACGTGGCACCCGTCACCGCCGTTTCGGCCTGTTGGTAACGAGCGGACAACGGTCCGAATCGGGCGCAAAGACCCCGCCGACACGGGACGTTCCCCACGCCTCCCACGTCCCGCGTCCACGATCCTGGAGGGGGAGGGCCACGGTGCGCCGGACGTCACGGGGACGGCGGGACACTGTGACCCACGGCATCTGGGAAGCTGAGAGTATGCCTGAAGCACCGCACGTCGTCGTGGTCGGGGGCGGGATCTCCGGACTCACCGCCGCGCACCGCCTGACCGGGCTCGGCGCCGCCGTCACCATCGTCGAGGCCGCCGACGCGCCCGGCGGCAAACTGCGCGCCTCACCGGTGGCGGGCGTGTCCGTCGACGCGGGGGCCGAATCCGTACTGGCCCGCCGCCCCGAGGCGCTCGCCCTCATCGAGGAGCTGGGCCTGGGCGACCGGCTCGTCCACCCCGGCCCGGGCGCGGCCGCCGTCTACAGCCGCGGCCGCGTCCGCCCGCTGCCCAAGGGCCAGCTCATGGGCGTTCCGGGCGACCTGGGGGCGCTGGCCCGCAGCGGCGTGCTCTCCCCGTGGGGGACCGCGCGCGCCGCCCTGGACCTGGTGCGCCCGCGCACCCCGGTGCGCGGCGACCTCCCGGTCGCCTCCTACGTGGGTGTGCGCCTGGGGCACGAGGTCGTCGAACGCCTGGTGGAGCCGCTGCTGGGCGGTGTCTACGCGGGCCGCGCCGACGAGCTCTCGCTGGAGGCCGCGCTGCCGCAGATCGCGCCGCTGGCCCGCGAGGGCGGCTCGCTGATCCGCGGCGTCCGCGCCGCCACCGGGGCCCGCGGCCCCTCCTCCGGACCGGTGTTCGCCTCCCTGCGCGGCGGCATCGCCGGGCTCACCGGGGAGCTGGCCGAACGCCACGGCAAGGACCTGCGCACCGGCACCCGCGTCCGCTCCCTGGAGCGCCTCCCGCAGGGCTGGCTCGTCCACCTCGACACCGGCGACCGGATCGAGGCGGCGGGCGTCCTGCTGGCCTGCCCCGCCCCGGAGGCGGCCCGGCTGCTCGCCGACCACGTCCCCGAGGCCGCACGCGAGCTGCGCGCCGTCGAGTACGCGAGCATGGCCCTGGTGACCCTGGCCCTGCCCGCCCGGGCGTTCCCCGCCCCGCTCACCGGTACCGGCTTCCTGGTCCCGGCGGGGGAGGGCGGGCTCACCGTCAAGGCGGCCACCTTCTCCAGCAACAAGTGGCCCTGGATCGCGGAGGAGCTGGCCGCGCGGGGCGAGGACCTGGTCGTGGTGCGCTGCTCCATCGGCCGGTTCGGCGAGTCCGGGGTGCTGGACCGCTCCGACGAGGAGCTGGCCGCGACCGCCCTGGCCGACCTGTCCCGCGTCACCGGCCTGGCCGGGCGCCCGGTCCAGACCCGGGTGACCCGCTGGGACGGCGGCCTGCCCCAGTACGCGGTCGGGCACACCGCCCGCGTCTCGCGCGTCCGCGACGCCCTGGCCCGCCACGGTGGACCGGCGGTGTGCGGGGCGGCCTACGGCGGCGTGGGCATCCCGGCGTGCATCGCCGACGCGGACCGCCAGGCCCGGGACCTGGCCGCCGCCCTCCAGACCGACAGTCCCACCAGCCGCGGCTACGGAGCCGACGGCACCAACCAGCAAGGAGTCAACCCGTGACGGGCCAGCACAGCGGAGCCATCGCCGAGGACGGCACCGACCTCAACGCCCTCATCCGCTACACCATGTGGTCGGTGTTCAAGGTCGAGAGCCTGGAGGGGACCGACCGCGCCGCGGCGGCGGAGGAACTGCAGGGCCTGCTCGACAAGGCGGCCGAGCAGGGCGTCACCACCCGCGGCGGTTACGACGTGCAGGGTTTCCGCGCCGACGCCGACATCATGTTCTGGTGGGTGGCCGACACCCACGAGCAGCTCCAGGACCTGTACAGCGCGTTCCGCCGCACCGCGGTCGGCCGCCTGGCCGCCCCGGTGTGGTCGGTGATGGGCCTGCACCGCCCGGCGGAGTTCAACCGCGGCCACGTGCCGGCGTTCCTGGCCGGCGAGGAGCCCCGCGACAACATCTGCGTGTACCCGTTCGTCCGCTCCTACGAGTGGTACCTGCTGCCCGACGAGGAGCGCCGGGCGATGCTGGCCGAGCACGGCCGGATGGCCGCCCCCTACCCGGACGTGCGCGCCAACACCGTGTCCTCGTTCGGCCTGAACGACTACGAGTGGCTGCTGGCGTTCGAGGCCGACGACCTGTACCGCATCGTCGACCTCATGCGCCACCTGCGCGGCGCCAAGGCGCGCCTGCACACCCGCGAGGAGCTGCCCTTCTACACCGGCCGCCGCAAGAGCGTGGCCGAGCTGGTGGAGTCCCTGGCCTAGCCGCACCCGCGTACACGAAGGGCGCCCCGGCGGTTCTCCGCCGGGGCGCCCTTGACGTGTGCGCCTTACTCCTCGACCGGTTCGGCCGGGCCGGCGGGCAGCGGCTCGGCCGCCGCGCGCCGGGTGGCCAGGACGTGGAAGGGGACGGTCACGATGAACACCAGGACCATGACGCTCACCAGGTACACGAGCCACTGCCCGGCGGGCAGGCCCATGCCCCAGGACACCACCAGCGCCACGCCCATGCCGATCATGCCCAGCACCATGTAGGCCTTGCGGCCGCGCGGCTTGGGGTACTCGATGCGGCTCACCATCAGCCAGGAGATGAACAGCACCGCGACCGCGGCGATCGTCGGCGGCGGGTCCAGCAGCACGACCGTCACCACCGCCATCGCCCCGAACGGGCAGGGCAGGCCGGTGAAGTACCCGGTGCCCGGCGTCTGGAGGGAGAACCGGGCCAGCCGCACGATGACCGCCAGCAGCACCGCGCCGCCCGCGACCACCGACAGCGTCCCGCCGCCGCCCTGGGTGCCCCAGACGACGAACAGGAACGCCGGGGTGAACCCGAAGCTGATGACGTCGGCGAGGTTGTCCAGCTCGGCGCCCATGCCGCTGCCGCCCAGCTTGCGGGCCACCCGCCCGTCGAGCAGGTCCAGCGCGGCCGCCACCAGCATCAGCCCCACGACCGTGGCCATGGCGCTGCGCGGGAGCGGCCCCTCGGCCCCGGCGGCCAGGTGCGCCGACAGCGCCGCCACCAGCGCGCACACGGCGAGGAACCCGCACAGGGCGTTGCCCAGGGTCAGGTAGTCGGCCAGGGCCAGGCGGATGCGGGGGGTGTCGGGGGCGGAGGAGGCGGAGGCGCCTGCGAGCTGGCCGTCAGTCGGCGTCAAGGCGGGTTTCCCCGGCGCGGACGCGCTGGCCGACCTCCACCGCCGGGGTGATCCCGGCCGGAAGATAGACGTCGACGCGCGACCCGAACCGGATGAGCCCGATCCTCTCTCCTTGCTCGACCTTCTGCCCCGCAGCGAGATACGGGATGATCCGCCGGACCATCGCGCCGGCGATTTGAACGACCGTGATCTCACCGATCTCGGTTTCAAGGGTCCAGATGACGCGTTCATTACGCTCGCTGTCCTTGTCGAATGCGGGGCGGAAGCCCCCCGGGCGGTGTTCGACACGGGTCACCACGCCGGCGAGGGGAGCACGGTTGACGTGCACGTTCAGGGGGTTCATGAACACCGCGACCCGGGTCCGGCCGTCGGATCGGACGTCGATGCTCTGGACGACGCCGTCGGCCGCGGACAGCACCCGCCCGGTCGCCGGACCCCGTTCGGGGTCGCGGAAGAACCACGTCATCCCGGCGGCCAGGGCCACCACCGGCACGGCCAGGGCCGTGCGGGCCCGGGAGCCGCGGGCCGCCAGTGCGGCGACGCCGGCGGCACCGAGCGCGGGGACCAGCCAGGGGGCCGATCCCTGGGCCATGCCCAGGCGCGGACGGGCCGCGGGCCGGTGAGAGACGGATGTGGAAGGTGAGTCGTCGGTCATCGAGCGCTTTCGTCGCGGGTGGTTCGGCGTCGGGGGTCGGACGGGGGCCGTTCTCCGACGCGTTGCATGCGATTATCCCTGATCCGCCGAGGGCGGTGATCGGGTGAACACCGGGCCGCCCTCGGGCGGCCCGCAGGCGTACGCCCGGAACCAGGATGGTACGCCAACCTACTCCGTAGGCTCCAGGGTCAGGGCCACGGAATTGATGCAGTACCGGTCGTCGGTCGGGGTGTCGTATCCCTCACCGTGGAACACGTGCCCCAGGTGCGAGTCGCAGGTGGCGCACCGCACCTCGGTGCGGACCATGCCCAGGGAGCGGTCCTCGACCAGGGTCACGGCGTCGGAGTCGGCCGGGTCGAAGAAGCTCGGCCACCCGCAGTGCGAGTCGAACTTCTCGGTGGACCGGAACAGCTCGCTCCCGCAGCCGCGGCAGCGGTAGACGCCCTCGGTCTCGGTCTCCACGTACTCGCCGGTCCAGGGGCGCTCGGTGGCGCCCAGGCGCAGGACGGAGTACGCCTGTTCGTCCAGCCGCGCGCGCCACTCCCGGTCGGTCGTGGGGATGCCGTCGGTCCCGCCCCGCGGGGCCCTGTCCGCTGTGTCAGCCATGCCTTCGACGTTATCCGGAATCGGACACCGGTGTCTCCCCGTGTCGCCGGGGCGCGGTTCTCGGTAAATCGTCCTTGGAGGCGACATACCTCTAACTTCACCATCGGTGGCGTTCGGTCGCGCTTTGTGAGGGTAGGGCACTGGACAGGGTTCAGTGGTCGAAGCGCAACAAGGCAGGTGACATGGCCGCTACAGCGCAACAGTCACTCATAGTGAACAAACAAACACAGCGCGTTGGAAGGATGCGGTACGGACTGTGGTGGTTCGAACGGGCCGCCGCGAACGCGCGCAGCGGGATCCGCTCCCTCGCCACGGGGGTGGGCAAGGAGATGAGGTGGGCCGCCGGGCTCACCGCCAGGGCCCTCCCGATCGATCTGGACAAGCTGGACAGGGCCGAGGCACAGCCCTGGGACGACCGGAGGCTCTTCACCGGGCTGACGGTGTTCTCCGTCCTCGCGGTCGCCCTCGCCCTGTTCCTGGGGTTCGGGGTGGCCGAGTGGATGCGCACCGAATCGGGTGCGCTGCTCATCGCCGGGATCGGCGCACTGGCGGTCGGGGCGGTCCTACTGCCCCTGGCCTACCTGGTGTTCGCCTCCCGGCGGCGGCGCCCGCCGTCCCGCGAAAGGGAGTGAACACCCCGGTG
>NZ_JBJJBV010000509.1:0-1660 GCF_045446735.1 Nocardiopsis protaetiae | reverse complement strand
CCGCCTCCACCGCGGCCCCGGCCCGGGCGGGGGCGCGCCCGCCTCCCGGAGGCGACCGGCGCACCCCCGCCGATGGCACGGCAACGGCATTCGACCAGGCCGCGATATCCGGACCCGGGATATTACATTCCAGGCGACGGACACCCATGATGTGATTCTCACATTTCTTCCCGGAGGGCCCTATTTCTCCGAACTCGGGCTTCTCCGTGAAGGACCCGTGTGCGCGTTCCGGAAGGAGTTGACGCCACCACCCCACCCCGGGCAGGATGCGAACGCCCCGGCCACCGGGCACATGCGCCCGCAGGGGCGACCGATCCGAATTCCTTGAAAAAGGCGCGCGATCGGAGAACCGGACGAGGGGAGAACGCGATACGGGGAATGGCTCATCTCGAAGCCCCCTCCCCGGGCCATCGCATTCGCCGTGCGCGGAGGCCGGAAAGGAAAAGACGACACACCTCGCCACGAGTGCCGTCGAGAACCCGTCACAGGGATCCGCCAAAGCTCCCATCTGGGCCGGTCACCGTTCCGCGCCCCCCGGGGCGAGATCCGGGCTCTCGACCGGCCTCCAGGAACACCGCACCGCAGAACGGAACCCGTGCGTGACACCCCGCCCCGGCGGACCCGGCCCCCGCGGCCGGGCCCCACCCCGACCCCTGCCACCCCTACCGCCCCCGCCACCCGACCACCAGGTCGCCCGCTCACTCCGAGGAGATCCATGACGTCCACCGCCCGAACGACCACCGGCCGGAGCACGGCCGCGGCGCTCACCGCCCTGCTGACCGCCGGCCTCACCCTCGCCCTGCCCCCGGCCGCCTCCGCCGCACCCCAGGGCGCCCCCGTGTGCACCTCCGACACCCGCCCCGACCTGGCCGCCGAACTGGGCGAGCGCATCCGCCAGGAGGCCGACGCCCGCGAGGGCACCGTCGCCGTGGGCGTCTCCGCCCTCGACGGCGACCTGGTCTGCGCCCTGGGGGCGGGCATCGAGTTCGACGCCGCCAGCGTCGGCAAGGTGGTCGTGCTCGGCGCGCTGCTGCGCACCGCCATGGACGAGGGGCGCGAGCTCACCGACCGGGAGAAGGAGCTCGCCACCGACATGATCACCGTGTCGGGCAACGACTCCGCGGTGGAGCTGCGCAACCGACTGGGCCCGGCGCGCATCCAGCGCTTCCTCGACCTGGCCGGGATGGACGACACCCGCCTGCACCCCGAGGGCTACGTGGGCCTCATGAAGATCAACGTCGAGGACCAGCTCACCCTGCTGGAGTTGCTGCGCACCGACAACGACGTACTCGGCGCCGACGAGCGCGCCTACGCGCGCGGCCTCATGGGCGACGTGGTCCCCTCCCAGCGCTGGGGCGTTCCCACAGGTGCGCCCGCGGACGCCCGGGTCTACCTCAAGAACGGCTGGCTGCCCTACGACAACACCGACACCTGGCGGGTCAACAGCATCGGCGGGTTCCAGGACACCCCGATCGGCGACTACGACGTGGTCGTGCTGACCGACGGCAACGACGGCATGCAGTACGGGGTGGACGGCATCGAGGCCGTGGCCATCGGCGTGCACGCGGTCCTGACCGGTGAGAGCCCGCGCGCCCTGTCGCAGACCGAGACCACCGAGATCCCCGAGGCCGTCTCCGACGGCTCCGACAAGGCCTGACGG
>NZ_JBJJBV010000508.1:0-1668 GCF_045446735.1 Nocardiopsis protaetiae | reverse complement strand
CGGTCCGCGTGGCGTGCGGACCGGTCCCCTGGATTCCTGGCGGGTCAGAGCCCGAGGGCGTGCATGGAGAAGTCGAAGACGAAGACGCCGGTGAGGATCCACATGAGCCAGCCGACGTCGCGGACGCGTCCCTGGACGGTGCGCAGGACGGTGTGGGCGATGATGCCGATGCCGATGCCGCTGGCGATGTCGAACGCGAAGGGCATCATCGCGATGGTGAGGAAGGCGGGGACGGCCACGCCCATGTCCGACCAGTCGATCTCCGCGATGTGGGTCATCATCAGCGCCCCCACCAGCACCATGGCGACCGAGGCCGCCTGGGCGGGGACGATGGAGAAGACCGGTGCGAAGACGATCGCGGTGAGGAACAGGGCCCCGGTGACGACGCTGGACAGCCCGGTGCGGGCGCCCTCCCCGACGCCTGCGGTGGACTCGACGAAGACGAGGGTGGCCGAGGAGCTGGTCAGGCCGCCGACGACGGCGCCGGTGCCGTCGGTGACGAGGATCTGGTTGACGCGGGGCATGGCGCCGTTCTCGTCGGTGATACCCGCCTTGGCGCCGATGGCGAGGATGGTGCCGACGGCGTCGAAGAACCCGGCCAGGACGAGGGTGAAGAGGATGACGCCGGCGGTGGTGGGTCCGGCGGTGGTCCAGGCGCCGAAGAGGTCGACCTGGAAGAGGAGCCCGAAGTCGGGTACGGCGACCAGGGAGCCCGGGAGTTCGGGTGCGCCGCCGCCCCACTGGGAGGCGTCGAGCCCGAAGGCGTAGTGGACGATGACGGCGAGGAGGGTGGCGCCGACGATGCCGTAGAAGATGGCGCCGGGGACGCCGCGGACGAGCAGGATCGCGGCGAGGGCCAGGCCGATGACGAAGATGAGGACGGGCCAGCCCAGCAGGTGTCCGCCGTCGGTCTCGGCGCCCAGTTGCAGGAGGCTGCCGCCCTCGCCGCGGCTGACGAAGCCGGCGTTCTTGAGGCCGATGAGGGTGACGAAGAGGCCGATGCCGACGCCGATGGCGAGCTTGAGGTTGCGGGGCAGGGCGTTCATGACGGCGGTGCGGACGCCGGTGACGACCATGGCGATGATGATGAGGCCCTGCCAGACGACCAGGCCCATGGCTTCGGGCCAGGTCATGTTGGGTGCGGCCTGGTAGGCGACGACCGCCATCACCCCGAGGGCGGCGGCGCAGGCGATGGGGGCGCGTCCGACCACGCCCATCATGATGGTGACGAGCCCGGCGGCCAGGGCGGTCATGGTGGTGAGCTGGGCGGCGTCGAGCTGGTCGCCGTTGATGTCGGTGGCGCCGCCGAGGATGACGGGGTTGAGGACGATGATGTAGGCCATCGCCATGAAGGTGGTGAGTCCGCCGCGGAGTTCGCGGGCGGGGGTGGAGCCGCGTTCGGTGATGGAGAAGTAGCGGTCGAGCCAGGATCGACCTTGGTGGGGGGTGGACTGCGGGCGCTGGGCGCTGTCGCGTGTGGTCATGTCCCCTCCTGGAGGGAAACGGGGCGGCCGTGGGTCGCCTGTCGAGAATGGTCGGTCACTGAGAGTGATCGTCCGTGGGCGTGCGGGGGCGTCGTGGCGCCCCCGGTGCCCGGGGCGGTGGCGCGCGCGTGCGCGGATGGCGCGTGCGCCGGTGGGCCGCTCACCGGGTGGGTGAGGGAGGGTG
>NZ_JBJJBV010000507.1:0-1865 GCF_045446735.1 Nocardiopsis protaetiae | reverse complement strand
CAGCACCGGCACCCCCAGCACCCGCTGGCCCGCGTACCAGTGGAACCAGGCGCCCTCGTCCGTGCCCAGGTGCACGAGCACCTCGGCGTCGCCCCAGAACACCTCGTCGAAGCGCAGGAACAGCTTCTCCAGCCGGCCGTTGCCCAGGCGTTCGATCGCCAGCCGCTTGTCCTCGGGCAGCTCCGGGTGGAAGTCCACCTGGCCCGCCTTGAGCACGCCCAGCGGCAGGGTGACCACGACCCGGTCGGCGTCCAGGACCCGCTCCCCCTCGGGAGTGTCCACCCGCACCGACACACCGTCCGCGTCGTGGGAGACCGCCAGGACCACGTGCTCCAGGCGCACGTCCAGGCCGCCGGCCAGGTGGTCGGTGATCTGGCCCATGCCGTCGGGGAAGACCACGTCGTCGCCGCTGAACTCGTGCAGGGCGCCCACCGCCTCGAAGGAGACCTCCTCGGCGTCGGCGCCGTGGTCGCCCTCCACCATGCGGTGCACGATCTCCTTGGCGTCGCGGGCGCGGGCGCGCACCAGGTTGGCGTCGTAGAGGGCCTGGTCGATGCCCTGCTCCATGGACTCCTGGGAGCCCGCGCCGATGTTGGCCCAGTACATCTGCTCGTGCAGGAGGTTGACGTCCTCCATGTTGCGGCGGTGCCGGTCGAAGAGCAGCCGGCGGCCCTTGGGGTCGTAGGCGGTCTCGGTGGAGCGGTTGAACACGGCGGTGCGCAGGCCCAGGGAGCGGACCAGTTCGGCCAGGGGGTTGTTCTCCTCGCCGCGCATCCAGGAGGCCCCGGCGTCCAGGGTGGTGCCGTCCCATTCGCGGAACGAGTGGATGCGCCCGCCGGTGCGGGCCCGGCCCTCCAGGACGGTGACGCGCTCCCCCGCCTCGGCCAGGCGGTCGGCGGCGGACAGCCCGGCCATGCCCGCGCCGATGACGATGGTGTGCCCGCGCCCGGGGGCGGCCTCGCGGCCCCGGGGCCCGGGTTCGGGGGCGGTCTCGCCCTCGACCGGCTCCTCGGTGATCTCCGCGCCGACGTCCTCCATGGCACTCCCCTCCCAGGTGACCGACAGTGCGACTGTATGTGCCCTTCGTGTCGACGGCGGGGATGACACCCCGGGGGACATACCGGCCGCGGCCCTGGGAAGCGGAACCGGAACGGTCGCTTTCCCTCACGATCCGCGGTCTTGTGGTTACACTCCGGATGTCCACCTCCCGTCTTCCGAGAGGTTCACCGTGCGTGTGCTCGCCGCCACCATCGCTTCGGCGCTCGTCCTCAGCCTCGCCACCGCCGCCTCGGCGCGCACCGCGCCCCCGGTGACCGTCGCGCTGTCCCCGGTGGTGGAGCTGTCGGCCGACCGGCTGGCCACCGCCGAACTGGTGGCGGCCGCCAAGTGGCACAGCGGCGAGCCGGTCGAGGCGCCCGAGCGGGAGGCCACGGTGCTCGCCCAGACCGAGCACTCGGCCCGCGCCCTGGGCGGCGACCCGGCGGTCGCCCTGGCGGTCATGCGCGACCAGATCGAGGCCAACAAGGTGATCCAGCGGGGCCGGCACGCCGACTGGTACGCCCACCCCGACCGGAGCCCGCTCCGGGCGCCGGACCTGGCCGGGGCCCGCGCCGACCTGGACCGGATCACCCCGGCCCTGGTGGGCGCGCTCACCGACGCCGGCGCCGGCCTGGCCGCCCCCGGCTGCGAGGTGGAGCTGGCCCGCACCGCCCGCCGCGTCGCCGCCGAGCGCGGCCTGGACCGCTCGGGCCGCACCGCCCTGGCCGTCTCCCTCGCCTCCGTCTGCGCCTGAATCCTCCTGGGCCTGATCCATCCGGGCCTGGTCCGTCCGGGCCCGACCGGCCCTACCCGGCCACGTAGGCCTC
>NZ_JBJJBV010000506.1:0-1822 GCF_045446735.1 Nocardiopsis protaetiae | reverse complement strand
GGAGGCGAACATGCGTCACCTTACAACCGGCCGCCATCGCAAACCCCACCGTTCACGAAAAGAGCGCTTCCTCGCCTTCCTCCTCACCTGCATCGCGGTGCCCCTCTCCGCCCTCTTCGTCCCCCCGACCGCGCCACCCCGATCCCCCCACCTCGCCCCACCACGAACACCCCCACCCGGACGACCTCGCCGGCTCCCTCATCCGCCCCTACATGAAAGGTCTCGCCCTCCCCCACACCCCCGAACCCGACAACGAATTCGCCGACCTCACCGCCCACATCCGCGACTACCTCACCCTCTGCACCTGACCGCCCCACCAACACCAACGGCCGGCGCCTTATCGGTACCGGCCACATCCATTTCCCCGTAACCCTCACTCAGGCTGCATCTCCTCCTTCATCTCGCTCCCTGATCTCCTGCCGCGCCGCTGCCAAGTTCTCCTTACTGATCAACGTGTCCGGGTGTTCTTCACCCAACACACGCGCTCGTCCCTCCAACGCCGTCCGATGCTCCGCCTCCTCCAACCGACCCAAATTCCGACAACACCGTCGCCAGATTGTTCCGGCTCATCAACGTGTCCGGATGCTCCGGGCCGAGGTCAAAGACGCTCAGGTCCAATGCACGGCGATAGGATCTCTCCGCTAGGCGATAACGACCTTGAGCGTTCGTTCGCCACCCCATCGATTGGGTGTCGGCAGCAGACGCCCTGGCCAAGACCTCCTCGAACACCTTTTCCGGCACCTGTTCCTCGACTCGGGTCCTGCGCTCAACCTCATCCACCAAGAAGTCGAAGACCTCCACACGGCCATCACCACTCGGCGACAGCAGCCGCGTCGTCCCCCTCCGGAACGCGGTCGACCACTTCCACGCCTCCGCAAAAGGTTCCGGGTTGAGGCTTTCCCCTCCCCGCTCCTCCAAATAACGGGTGTGCAACCGCTCGAGCAAATCCCGCGAAATCGGTCCCCTTGCCCCGCAGCGGCGCACCTCCACCGCCGCCGTAACCAGGGCCGCGCCCCTCGGACGGCTCCGCGCGTTCGGGTCCGTGTTGGGGCTCCACCCGCGTTTCCATTCCGCGAGCAGCTGCGGCCCATTGGCCAACAGCGACGCGAACCCGTGCACGCCCTCCCGGTCCAGCGCCTGGGCGATGCGCTCGTCACCACGCTTCCCGCCCGCGCGTTCACGCTCCGCCGCGGACAGCACTCGGTCCAGTTCGAATTCCGTCGCCTGGTTGAAGAACCCCTCCAAGCGGCCCGCGCCCGCCCCTTCAAGCATCTGGGTCTTCTGCGCGGACCGCAGCGTCGCCACCACCACCCGGCGACGTTTCCCCGTCCGGTCACCAGCGAGCCGATCCCCTCCGTGCTCAACAGCGGGTCGGACGCCCACCGGTGCACATCGTTCAGCCACAACACGGACCTGTGCCGACCCGCCGCCTTCAGCACCGCCTCAAGCCCGGCCCCCGGCTTCGGAATGACCAGCCGGTACTCGCGCAGCTCCCGGACCGCCTCATACGCACACCGCGTTTTACCCGCCGTCGAATCCCCCACCAGCAACACGAGCCCGCCCCGAGCAAGCACCTCCCGTACCAGCCCGTCCACGTCCCGCGGCACGTACTCCGGCAGGGTCCGGTCTCCGTTCTTCCGTTCTGCCTCCGGGTGAACACCCCACGCCCGGGGGTCCGTCCAGTGAGCCTTTTTCATCCTGCTTCTCGGAGCTGAAGGACCAGCACCGCGCGGGTGATCTGGCCGGCGCGTTGCGGGCAGCAGCGCAGGCGGCGCAGGATGTCCCACTGCTTGAGCCGGGCGATCGCGCGCTCGCCCGGCGA
>NZ_JBJJBV010000505.1:0-1831 GCF_045446735.1 Nocardiopsis protaetiae | reverse complement strand
TGACACCACGGGGGCGCGCGGGGGACCACCCCGCGCGCCCCCGATGTTGCACACCGGTGACCCCGCCGTGGCCCGGAATCCCGCACGGCGTCGCGAGACTGGAACCCCGGCCCCCGCCCCCGGCGCCCCCACCCCCCAACGGGAGCAACGACCATGATCTACCGGATCATCGGCGACGCCGCCATGCTCTTCCACTTCACCTTCATCCTCTACATCGCCATCGGCGGACTCCTCGCCTGGAAGTGGCCCCGCACCATCTGGGCCCACCTCGCCGTCGCGGTCTACGGCCTCTCCATCAGCATCTTCGCCTGGACCTGCCCCCTCACCCACGTCGAGAACTGGGGACGCGAGAACGCCGGACAGGCCGGACTCGCCGAAGCCGGCTTCATCGACCACTACCTCACCGGCGTCATCTACCCCGCCGACAACCTCCGCGAGGTCCAGGCCGGCGTCGGCGTCCTCGTCGTCCTGTCCTGGATCGGCCTGGCCGTCCTCACCGCCGTGCGCCGCCGCCGGGCCCGCGCCGCGGCCACCACCGACGCCTGACCACGGGAGAGGCCCGGCGACAGGCTGACCGCGGGCCGACAACGGGCTGACCACGGCCGACAGCGCGGCCTACCATGGGGACCATGGCCTACCGGCTCCTCGCCGACACGGCCATGGTCCTCCACATGGCCTTCCTCGCCTATGTCCTCCTCGGCGGCCTCCCCGCCTGGAAGTGGCCCCGCGCCCTGTGGCCCCACCTCGCCACCGCCCTCTACGCCCTCGGCATCACCCTCATCGGCTGGCAATGCCCCCTCACCCACGTCGAGCGCTGGGCACGCGACCGCGCCGGACAGCAGGGCCTGCCCCCCACCGGGTTCATCGACCACTACCTCACCGGCGTCGTCTACCCCGAAGAACACCTCCGCACCATCCAGGTCGGCGTCGGCGCCCTCGTCCTCCTCACCTGGACCGTCCCCCTCACCCGCGCCCTGCACCGCCGGGACACCGCACGCCGCGACCCCACGTAAAGAACACGAATGGATTGGCCGCTGGCGCGCACACCCGCCCGCACCCCCGGGTACCGTTCCCACATGAGCGTTGTGACCTGGGACTCCTTCCGCGCCGCAGAACACTTCACCATGCGCACCGCCCGGCTCATCGACCGGTACCGCTTCGCCTACCACTTCCAGGCCGGCCCCACCGCGCCCATCCGCTCCGCCCTCGCCGCCTACCGCAACATCGACGGCGGCTACGGCAACGCCCTCGACCCCGACCTGCGCGGACACGCCAGCCAACCCCTCGCCGTCGACACCGCCCTGCGCTACCTCGACGAGATCGGCCCCATCCCCGCCGAACTCGGCCAGGGCATCTGCCGCCACCTCGCCACCGTCGCCTCACCCGACGGCGGCCTGCCCCCCGTCACCCCCGCCGTCCGCCACACCGAGGCCGCACCCTGGTGGCGCGAACACACCGGCCGCACCCCCGACCTCGCCCTCACCGCCGCCGTCACCGGCCGCCTCCACAAGCACAACATCACCCACCCCTGGCGCGACCGCGCCACCGCCTACTGCTGGAAGCACATCGACGACCTCCACTGGACCGACCCCCACGAGGCCATCGGCATCTGCACCTTCCTCCAGCACGTCCCCGACCGCCCCCGCGCCGTCGCCACCGTCAACCGCCTCGCCACCATGATCCGCGCCGTCGTCTGCATCCGGCCCGAGGACGCCGCCGCCGTCCCCGAACCCCGCACCGCCGCCACCCCCCGCCACCACGTCCACACACCCCTGGACCTGGCACCCGACCCCTCCAGCATCGCCCGGCCCATGTTCACCGACACCGAACT
>NZ_JBJJBV010000504.1:0-1867 GCF_045446735.1 Nocardiopsis protaetiae | reverse complement strand
GGGGCCACCGGCCGTGCCGGGGCCGAACGGCGTCGCGGGGACCGTGCGGGCGGGCGGCGGCACGGGACCGTGCGGGGCGCGGCCGGCGACACGGGCCCGAGCGGAACGGCCCCGCCCCCGCGCAGGCCCTACGCTGGTGCACCATGGTCGGCAACGATGCGCACCCGGTGTTCCGCGAGCTCCTCCCCTCCCCCGGCGGGGAGGTGGACCTGGCCGCCGCCTACGCCCACCCGGTCGGGCTGGACCGCCCGTGGATCCGGGCCAACATGGTGGCCAGCGTCGACGGCGGGGCCATCGGGCCCTCCGGGCGCAGCCGCGACCTGTCCTCGCCCGCCGACCGCCGGGTGATGGGCATCCTGCGCGGCCTGTGCGACGTGGTGCTGGTGGGCGCGCAGACCGCGCGCGTGGAGGATTACGGCCCCGTCAAGGACCGGGCCTCCTGGGCGGCGCTGCGCGCCGGGCGCCCGGCGACCCCGCACGTCGCCGTCGTCTCGCGCACCCTGGACCTGCCCGACCACCTGCTCACCGACGCGCCCCCGCACGCCCGCACCATCGTGTTCACCGTCGCCTCGGCCCCCGCCGAGCGCCAGAAGCACGTGGCCCGCCACGCCGACCTGGAGGTCGTCGACGGGGAATCGGTCACTCCCGTCCACATCGTCAACGCCCTGGCCGGCCGGGGCCTGTACCGCGTCCTCACCGAGGGCGGCCCGCACCTGCTGGCCGAGTTCACCGCGTCCGGGCTGCTGGACGAGCTGTGCCTGACGCTGAGCCCGCACCTGCTGGGCGCCGGGGCGCCGCGCATCGTCGCCGGCGGGCCGGGCACCCCGGGGGCGCCCGAATTCGTCTCCGTGCAGAGCACGCCCGTGCGGATGGCGCACCTGCTGACCGCCGACGACACCCTGTTCGCGCGCTACGTGCGCTGACGGCGCAGGCCGCGGTCCCTGACCATAACCGGTCGGTTTCGGCCACCACTCAATCACGCATGAACCTTCCCGCAACCGGACATACCCGTGATGTGCCACCCAGTGGACACAACGCATCAGCGGGGCTGACCGGGCCTGGCCCCCGGCCGAGAGGAAGAACGTGGTGCCGACGTCCGAAAACGGACCCCCTCCACCGGTCTACAGGGAGATAGCGGAGGAACTACGCGAGCAGATCCGTTCCGGGCGGTTCGCCGACGGCGACCGCCTCCCCGGGGAGAACGTCCTCATGGAGCGCCACGGCGTAGCGCGGGCGACCGCGCGCCAAGCGCTCTCCGTGCTCATCAACGAGGGGCTGGCCGTGGCCGTGCGCGGCTCGGGCGTCTACGTGCGCCTGTTCCGCCCGGTACGAAGACACGGGGCCCGACGCCTGGCCCGGGAGCTGTGGGGCACCGGCCGGGCCATCTGGCAGACCGACAGCGCCGACCGCGGTTACGAGGTGGACCGCCTCCAGGTGGAGGAGGCCGCCGCCCGCGACCACGTGGCCCGGATCCTGGGGGTGGCCGAGGGCGAGCCGGTCCTGACGCGCTCGCGGCGCTACCTCGTGGACGGCCGCCCCGTCCAGACCGCCGTCTCGCACCTGCCGCTGTCCGTGGTGGGCGACGAGCCGCGGTTCCGCGAACACGACACCGGACCCGGCGGGATCTACGCGCGGCTGGCCGAACGGGGGCTGGCCCCGGCGCGCTTCACCGAGGAGATCCGGGTCCGTATGCCCACGCCCGAGGAGACCGACGCCCTGACCCTGGCGCCGGGGACGCCGGTGCTGGAGGTGGCGCGCACCGCGCTGACCGCCGAGCACCGCCCCGTGGAGTTCAACGCGATCACGATGGACGGCTCGGCCTACGTCCTGCAGTACGACTTCGAGGCCTGACCGGTCCGACCCCGCC
>NZ_JBJJBV010000503.1:0-1873 GCF_045446735.1 Nocardiopsis protaetiae | reverse complement strand
CCCGCGGCCCCGCCGCGCGCCTGGTTCGGCCCTTGAGGACGCCTGCCTCAGCCCTTGAGGGCACCGGCCATCAGGCCGCGCATGAAGTAGCGGCCCAGCACCAGGTACACGACCAGGGTGGGCAGCGACGCCAGCACCGCCGCCGCCATCTGCTGGTTGTAGGGCACCACCATCGACCCGGCCACGTTGTTCAGCTGCACCGTCACCGGCCAGCTGTTGGGGCCGGTCAGGAACACCGCGAACAGGAAGTCGTTCCACGCCGAGGTGAACTGCCAGATCAGCGTCACCGCGAACGCCGGCGCCGACACCGGCAGCACCACCGACGCGTAGGTGCGCAGCATCCCCGCCCCGTCCACCCGGGCCGCCTCGATCAGGGTGTGCGGGATGCTCGCGTAGTAGTTGCGGAAGATGAGCGTGCAGATCGGGATCCCGTACACGGTGTGCGCCAGGATCAGCGGGAACACCCCGCCCATCAGGTTCGCGCTCACCAGCAGCTGCTGGAGCGGGATCATCACCGCCTGGTAGGGGATGAACATCCCGAACAGGAACAGGGTGAACACCGTGTCCGCGCCGGGGAACCGCCAGCGCGCCATCACGAACCCGTTCATCGACCCCAGCACCGCCGAGACCACCGCGCTGGGCACCGCCACCATCACGCTGTTGCGCAGCCCCGAGGCCAGGGCCTCCCAGGCCGCCGCCCAGCCCTCCACGCTCCAGGTCTGCGGCAGCGACCAGGCCCGGGCCGCGGTGGCCTCGGCGAAGGGCTTGAACCCGGTCACCAGCAGCACGTACATCGGCAGCAGGAACAGCACCGCCAGCCCGAACAGGACGGCGAACTTGACGGCCTGCCCGCGCCGGGTCGTCCCCGCCGCCCGGCCGCCCGGCGCGATCACCCGCTCGGGTGCGCTCTGAACACTCAACGGCCCTCGCTCCGTTCCTTGCGCACCGTCCACACCAGGTACGGGACGACGAACAGCGCCACCGCGAACAGCAGGTAGGAGGCGATGGTCGCGCCCTTGGCCGGGTCGCGGACCTCGAACACCATCGCCCACATGTACACCGCGGGCACGTCCGCGATGATCTGCTTCCCGGCGATGGCGATGATCAGGTCGAACACCTTCAGCGACATGTGCCCCAGGATGATCACCGCGCTCAGCAGCACCGGCCGCAGCTGGGGCATCACCACGTGCCGGTACACGCCCCACTCCGAGCAGCCGTCCACCCGGGCCGCCTCGCGCAGGTCCTCGGGCACCCCGCGGAAGCCCGCCAGGAACAGCGCCATGATGTACCCGGCCAGCTGCCAGATCGCGGGCAGCGCCATCGCCGCCATGCCGAAGTCCGGCGCGGTCCACCAGTCGTTGACCAAAAAGTCCAGGTTGAGGTGGACGAACAGGGCGTTGAGGCCGGTGGCGCGTTCGGCGGGGGCAGGGTTCATCAGCCACCGCCACACCACACCGGTGGCGATGAAGGACACCGCCATCGGCGCCAGGAACAGGGTGCGGAAGACCGGCTCGCCGCGGACGCCCTTGTCCAGCAGCAACCCCAGCAGCCACCCCAGCAGCAGGGCGCCGCCGACGAACACCACCGTGAACACGATGGCGTTGTTCACCGCGGCCGGCCAGCGGGCCTCCTGCCACAGGGCGACGAAGTTGGCCAGGCCGACGAACTCGCCCTCCTGGACGGGGGCGTGCTTGTCGCTGAGCGCCAGCCGGAGGTTCCAGCCGATCATGCCGTAGACGAACACCCCGATGAGCAGGATCGACGGGGAGACCAGCAGCAGCCCGGGCAGCCAGGTGCGGGCCCGGCGCAGCGCGCGGCGGGCCGTCGAGGGCGCGACCGCGCGCGGTGCGCCTTCAAAGGTGCGGCCGGGGCC
>NZ_JBJJBV010000502.1:0-1880 GCF_045446735.1 Nocardiopsis protaetiae | reverse complement strand
CACCTCCCGGCCCTTGACCGGCTGGGACCCATGGAAGCCTTTCTCAGCAATATCGACAGGGTTGTCGACGGTTTCTCATGGACCGTCCGGCTCACCCTGCTCAGCGCCCTGTTCTCGTTCATCCTGGGCATCCTGCTCACCGCGATGCGGGCCTCCCCCGTTCCGCTGCTGCGCGGTCTGGCCACCGCCTACGTCGAAGGCATCCGGAACACGCCGCTGACCCTGGTGCTGCTGTTCTGCGGCCTGGGCCTCAACAGCGCCCTGGGCCTGAGCTTCAGCGACACCGTCGCCCTCGACGTGTTCTGGTGGGCGGTCATCGGCCTGTCCGCCTACACCGCCTGCTTCGTCTCCGAGTCGCTGCGGTCGGGTATCAACACGATCCCGCTCGGACAGGTCGAGGCGGCCCGCTCCCTGGGTCTGACCTTCACCCAGAACCTGCGCCTGATCGTCATCCCGCAGGCGCTGCGCACCGTTGTGGGCCCGCTGGGCAGTGTGCTCATCGCGCTCACCAAGAACACGACCGTCGCCTCCGTCGCGGGGCTGGGCGTCCAGGAGGCGTCCCGGCAGATGAAGCTCATGTTCGACCAGGGCATCGCGCCGGTCCTGCCGACCTTCGTCGGGTTCGCGATCGGCTTCCTGATCCTGACCCTGCCGACGGGTTACTTCTTCGGCTGGCTGTCCAAGCGCGTGGCGGTGGTCCGATGAGCATCCAGACCGCGGTTCTCTTCGACGCCCCCGGCCCCAAGGCCCGCGCGCGCAACGTCGTCTACACGATCCTCAGCGGGCTCCTGGCCGTGGTCGGCCTGGCCATCCTGTACCTGGGGTTCAACCGGACCCTGGTGGACCGCGAGGCCCCGCTGTTCTCGGCGGCCACCTGGGCGGTCAACCCGGCCGGGCAGTGGGCGGCCGACAAGTGGGAGCCGTTCCTGCGGCCCGAGACGTGGACCGGCTACGTCCTGCCCGGTTTGCAGAACACGCTGACGGCGGCGCTGACCGCGTCGGTGCTGGCCATCGTGTTCGGCCTGGTCTTCGGTATCGGGCGGATGTCCGAGCGCTGGTGGATCCGCATCCCGTCCGGGGCCGTCGTGGAGTTCTTCCGCGGCATCCCGCTGCTGATGCTGATCTTCTTCACCATGGCGCTGCCGATCGTCGCCTGGCAGGTGTTCAACATCCCCACGGGCACCTTCCAGGTGACCGCGCTGGTGGCGGTCATCACCGGCCTGACCCTGTACAACGGGTCGGTGCTGGCGGAGGTGTTCCGCGCGGGCATCCTGGCGGTGCCCAAGGGCCAGTCCGAGGCCGCCCAGGCCGTCGGCATGACCAGGTCGCAGACGATGTGGCAGATCCTGATCCCGCAGGCGGTCACGTCGATGATGCCCGCGATCGTGGCCCAGCTGGTGGTCCTGCTCAAGGACTCCGCGCTCGGCTACATCGTCGCCTTCCCGGAGCTGCTGCGCAGCTTCACGCTGCTGGCGACCCGGGAGAGCAACGTGATCCCGGCGGCGATCATCTGCGCGATCATCTACATCATCATCAACGTCACCCTGAGCCGGGTGGCGATCTGGCTGGAGCGGCGCAACGCCCGGCGCGGCCGCCCCTCGACCAGGCCCACCACCGTCGGAGGTGTCCCGGCCGCGGTCGACGCCACCGGGACGGCCGCCGGTGCGGCCATCGTGGAGTCGGCCGCGGAGGGGCCCGACCGGGGCCCCGACGACGACGGGCCGCGCAAGCTGCCCTAGGTGTACTGACCACGGAGGTTGGTAACACCCACCCCGCCTGACACACACGAAGAGGGCCTCCGGTATCGGTGTGGATTGCGACATCTACCACCGGACCGGAAGGCCCTCGATGCCCCACACTACCCACGCCAACGCCACCCT
>NZ_JBJJBV010000501.1:0-1863 GCF_045446735.1 Nocardiopsis protaetiae | reverse complement strand
CCGCTCACCCCCCAGGTCCCCGGCGACGTCCACCCCTGGCCCGACCACTCACCGGCGCGGTCACCGCCGCCGCGCTGGTCGCGGCGGCCGCCCTCGCCGCACCCCACCCGCCCGCCCCCGCGGCGGCCGCACCCGCGGCCACCACCACCTCGGCCACCACCGCCCCGGTCACCATCACCTCGGCCGCCGCCCCGGTCACCGCCGCCGGGGCCGACCTGCCCTTCACCACGATCGAGGCCGAGTCCGGCGCCGCCGCGACCGACGGCGAGCTCATCGGCCCGGACCTGACCCAGGGCACCGTCGCCTCGGAGGCCTCCGGCCGGCGGGCGGTCCGCCTCGACGCCGGTGAGTCCGTGGAGTTCACCCTCCCCCGCGCCGCCAACGCGATCACCGTCGCCTACAGCGTCCCCGACGGTGCCTCCGGCTCCCTGCCCGTCCACGCGAACGGCGCGCACGTCGGCGACCTCGCCGTCACCAGCGCCTACTCCTACCTGGACGCGCCGTGGATCCCCGGTTCCACCACCCACCAGTTCTTCGCCAACACCCGCCTGCTGCTGGGCACCGACCTGGCCCCCGGGGACACCGTCCGCGTCACCGCCGACCCGGCCGTCTCCCCGGTCGTCATCGACCTCGCCGACGTCGAGCAGGTCGCCCCGCCCGCCGAGCAGCCCCAGGGCTCGGTCTCGGTGCTCGACCACGGCGCCGACCCGACCGGGCGGGACGACTCCCACCAGGCCTTCACCGCGGCGATCGACGAGGCCCGCGCCTCGGGCCGCGAGGTGTGGATCCCCCAGGGCGGGTTCCGGGTCGGGACCTGGGTGCGCAACGTGGACGGGGTGACCCTGCGCGGCGCCGGCCACTGGCACTCGGTGGTGCTCAGCTCCGGCTTCATCGACCAGCAGTCCGCCTCCGGGAACGTGGGCCTGCACGACTTCGCGGTCATCGGCGCCGTCGCCCAGCGAGTGGACACCTCGCCCGACAACTTCGTCAACGGCACCCTGGGGCCGGACTCGTCGGTGTCCGGCATGTGGCTGCAGCACCTGAAGGTCGGCCTGTGGCTCACCGGCCCCAACGACCGCCTGGTGGTGGAGCGCAACCGCTTCTACGACATGAAGGCCGACGGCCTCAACATCAACGGCACCGCCCGCGACGTGAGCGTGCGCCAGAACTTCCTGCGCAACACCGGCGACGACGCCCTGGCCATGTGGTCCCTGCACGCGCCCACCGTGGGCAGCGCGTTCGAGTACAACACGATCTCCCAGCCCAACCTGGCCAACGGGATCGCGATCTACGGCGGCACCGACCTGACCGTGCGCGGCAACCTCGTCGTGGACACCAACGCGCTGGGCAGCGGTATCGCGATCTCCAACCAGGCGTTCGCCCAGCCGTTCTTCCCGTTGCGGGGCACCATCACGGTCGACGGCAACGAGCTGGTGCGCACGGGTGCGATGAACCCCAACTGGAACCACCCGATGGGCGCGCTGCGCGTGGACTCCTACGACAGCGCGATCGAGGCGCGGGTGGAGATCACCGACACCACCGTCACCGACAGCCCGTGGAGTGTCTTCGAGTTCGTCTCGGGCGGCGGCCGGGGCCTGCCGGTGCGCAACGTGACGGTCGACGGCGCGACCGTGGACGGTGCGGGCACGGTCGTGGTGCAGGCCGAGACGCCCGGATCGGTGGAGTTCGCGAACGTGACCGCCACCGGTGTCGGCGTCGCCGGGGTGTACAACTGCCCGTTCCCGCAGGGCAGCGGCGTGTTCTCCCTCCAGGACGGCGGCGGCAACTCCGGCTGGGACTCGGAGTGGGACGACTGCTCCTCCTGGCCGGGCCAGGACTGACCCCTCCCGGGCGGGCCGGGGC